>JAUIEP010000165.1 GCA_030428835.1 Gammaproteobacteria bacterium
CGGCTGGGAAGTTGCTGTAACTCGGGGAAGGCCCCGGCCTTGTTCACCGCGTTCACCGCCGAATTGTCGAAGGCGGTGTTGCCGCTGGATTTCAGGATCTGGACACTAACCACCTCCCCGGTAGGAATCAACTGGATAGACAGCAGGGCCTCCATGCCGTTGCGCGCGCTGGGCGGCCTGCTCCAGTAGTTGACCACGGTACTCTGGATGAGTGCCGCGAAGCTGGCGGCCATTTCCTGGGCCGTCGCGGTGGCCTGGGCCTGCTCCTCGCGGGCGATGGCGTCGGCGAGCTCCGAGCGCGCCATGGCGGCCAGTTCCTGCGGGGTGACTTTGGGCTCGGGTTTCGGTTCCGGTTTGGCCTCGACCTTTGGTTTCGCCGGCTGCGGCTGCGGCTTGGGAGCGGGCGCCGGCTTCGGCTTTTCAGTCCTGGGTTGCGGCTGTGGCCTGGGCTTGGCCTGCGCCTTCGGCTGCGGTTTGGGCGGCGGCTTCGGCCTGAACTCGCTCGCGTCGACCAGGCGCGCGTTGATCACCCTGGGCGCTGGCTTCACTTTCACCGTCTCGTACTCGCCCACGGACCAGTTCACGGTGAGCAGGTAGATCATCGTCGCGTGCAACAGGAGCGTTACCACCAGCGGCCGGAAGACGATGCGCGTCCCCGGCGGGTGAATGACGGCGTCGGCGCTCACGGCTCGGTCGGGTTCTCGGTGACCAGGCCGACGCTGGGGGCGCCCGCCTGCTGCAGCGCCACCATGACGGTGACCACCTCGCCGTACGGCACGCGCTCGTCGCCCCAGACCAGCACGGGCTTGTCCTTGTCGCGGCGCAACACCTTGGACACGCGGTCCTTGATGGTGGGCAGCGACAGCACCTGTTCCTCCTGGCCGAGATTCAGGTAGAGCTGGCCCTTGTCGTCTATCGAGACGATGAGGGGTTCGGAGTCCTGGTTCTCCACCGGATCGGCGCTCGCCTCGGGCAGCTCCACCTTCACGCCCTGCATCAGCATGGGCGCGGTCACCATGAAAATAATGAGCAGCACCAGCATGACGTCGATGTAGGGTACGACGTTGATCTCCGACATCGGCCGGTGTTTCTTGCCGCCTGTTCCCGCCATGGCGCGCTAGCCTCCCCGGTTCCCGCGCGCGCGCAGGGCGAACGCCTGGCGATACAGAATGCTCGAGAACTCATCCATGTAGGTGTCGTAGCGCCCGGTGAGCAGGTCGACGCGGGCGGCGAACCGGTTGTAGGCCAGCACCGCGGGGATCGCGGCGAACAGGCCCATGGCGGTGGCGACAAGCGCCTCGGAAATACCCGGGGCGACGGTCGCCAGCGTCGCCTGGGTGGCATTGGCGAGGCCGCGGAAGGAGTGCATGATGCCCCACACCGTGCCGAACAGGCCGATGTATGGACTGGTGGAACCGACCGACGCGAGGAAGGGCAGGTGCTTCTCGAGGCGTTCTTCCTCGCGCATGCTGGCCACGCGCATCGCGCGGCGGCAGCCCTCGATGATCGCCTCCGAGTCGACCTCGGCCTGTTGTGCGAGGCGCGAGAACTCCTTGAAGCCGGCGCGGAAAATGCTTTCCATGCCGATGATCACCTCGCCGTCCGCCGCCTTCTCGTTGCCTTCGCGGTAGAGTTGCGACAGGTCGATGCCGGACCAGAAGCGGTCCTCGAAGTCGTACATCTCCTCGCGCGCGTTGCGGTAGTAGATGAAGCGGTTGATGATCATGTACCAGGACACCACCGACGCGAGCAGCAGGATCGCCATCACCGCCTGCACCGTGATACTCGCGTTGAGTACCAGCTCCAACAGGCTCAGTTGTTCTTCCAAGGCGTTCCCCCTTCTGCTTTTTTCATTTAATCGACAACCTGGGCCGCCAGGACGTCGCGAATTTCCCGCGGGATGCGGCGCGGGCTCACCCCTGCCCGGTCCACGCACGCGATGGTGATCTCACCTTCCACCAGGACCTCGCCCGCGCGGCGCACGCACTGCCTGAACACCATGCTGGCACCGGCGAGCCGGATGAGCGCCGCGGTGGCTTCCAGTGCGTCGTCGAGGCGCGCCGCGGCGCGGTAGGTAAGCGCCACGTCGTGCACGACGAACATCAGGTCGCGGTTGAAAATATAGTCCTTTCCAAAAGACTGCGCCCGCATAAATTCGGTGCGGGCGCGCTCCATGAACTTGAGGTAGTTGACGTAGTAGACAATGCCGCCGGCGTCGGTGTCCTCGATATAGACGCGCAGCGGCAGTGAAAATTCCATTCCCCGCGCGGCCTCACTCGCTCTCGCCGAGGTCCAGCGGCAGGCTGCCGACATCCTCCCGCGGCGAGGCGGGCGCCGGCAGGCCGAAGTGCAGGTAGGCGTTGCGCGTGACCATGCGCCCGCGCGGCGTGCGCACCATGTAACCCTGCTGGATGAGGTAGGGCTCCAGCACGTCCTCGATCGTGCCGCGCTCCTCCGACAGCGAGGCGGCGAGGCTGTCCACACCCACCGGGCCGCCGTCGAACTTCTCGATCATGGCGAGCAGCAGGCGGCGGTCCAGGTGGTCGAAGCCCTTCTGGTCCACGTTCAGCATGTCCAGCGCGCGGTCGGCGATGCCGGCGTCGATGTGGCCGTTACCCTTCACCTCGGCGTAGTCGCGCACCCGCCGCAGCAACCGGTTGGCGATGCGCGGCGTGCCGCGGGCGCGGCGCGCGATTTCCGCGGCGCCGTCGGTGTCCATGCCGATCTTGAGTATGTGCGCGGAGCGCTCGACGATGCGCCCGAGGTCCTGCACGTCGTAGAACTCCAGGCGCTGCACGATGCCGAAACGGTCGCGCAGCGGCGAGGTCAGCAGCCCGGCGCGCGTGGTGGCGCCCACGAGCGTGAACGGCGGCAGGTCCAGCTTGATCGAGCGCGCCGCCGGGCCCTCGCCGATCATGATGTCGAGCTGGTAGTCCTCCATGGCGGGGTAGAGGATTTCCTCCACGAACGGACTGAGCCTGTGAATCTCGTCGATGAACAGCACGTCGCCGGGCTCGAGGTTGGTCATCAGCGCGGCGATGTCGCCCGCCTTTTCCAGCACGGGGCCCGAGGTGGTCTTCAGCGACACGCCCATCTCGTTGGCGATGATGCTCGCCAGCGTCGTCTTGCCGAGGCCCGGCGGGCCGAAGATCAGCGTGTGGTCCAGCGGCTCCCCGCGACCCTTCGCGGCCTGCAGGAAGATGTCCATCTGCTCGCGCACGGCGGGCTGGCCGACGTACTCGTCGAGCGTCTTCGGCCGGATCGCCCGGTCCATGGCCTCCTCGCCGCGGCCGTCGGCCTCCGGCGCCACCAGGCGGTCGGTCTCGATCATGCTTTCACCACGGATTTCAGGGCGCGGCGGATGAGGTCTTCGCTGTCCGCCACGCTGTCGTCATGCACCGCCGCCACCATCTTGCTCGCCTCCGCAGGCTTGTAGCCGAGCGCGATCAGGGCGCCCTCGGCATCCGCCACCATATCAGGCGCGGGTGTCGCCACGTTGCCCACGCCGTCGTCACCGGCGCCGGCCGCGCCGTGGGCGAACCAGCCCTGCATTTTGTCGCGCATCTCCACCAGCAGGCGCTCGGCGGTCTTCTTACCCACGCCGGGCAGCGCGACCAGCGACGAGATGTCGTCGCGCTGCACGCAGCGCGCGAAGCTCGACGCGTCCATGCCCGAGAGTATCGTCAGCCCGAGCTTGGGTCCCACGCCGTTCACCTTGATGAGTTCGCGGAACAGTGCCCGGTCGTTTTCGTCGATAAAGCCGTACAGCAGCTGCGCGTCGTCGCGCACCACGAAGTGGGTCACCAGCGTGACCTCCGCGCCGAGTTCGGGCAGGCGGAACAGCGTGGTCATCGGAACCTGCAGCTCATACCCCACGCCGCCCACCTCCACCAGGATATCCGGCGGCTGCTTGTGTACGAGGAATCCCCTGATGCGCCCTATCATGCCCTTCCCGTCAGCGAATCCGGCGCCGGCGCACGGACCTGGCCCCGGCCATGTTGATCATGCTCTGGCGCATGTGCGCATGGCACAGCGCCGCCGCCAGCGCGTCCGCGGCGTCCTCCGCCGGCGCCGCGGGCAGCTTGAGCAGCACCTTGACCATGTGCTGCACCTGCTCCTTCTCCGCCGCGCCGGTGCCCACCACCGACTGCTTGATCTGCCGCGCCGAATACTCCGCCACCGGCAGGTCCTGCGTCACGCAGGCCACCACGGCGGCACCCCGCGCCTGCCCCAGCTTCAACGCCGAGCCCGCGCTCTTGGCCATGAACACCTGCTCCACCGCCACTTCCTGCGGGCAGTGCAGTTCCACGAGCTGGGTCACGCTGTCGTAAATGACCCGCAGGCGCGCGGGCAGGTCCTCGCTCTCGCGCAGCCTGATCACACCACTGGTGACGTATTCGGCCTTACCGGAAACGTAATTGATGATGCCAAAGCCTGTCTTTACCGAACCGGGATCGATCCCGAGGATTACCGACATGCTGGTCTCTGCCCTGTGCCCCTTTGCTTATTATGTACAAATTTACAGGGTTGGTCAGTAGATCACTGTCTTGTCGGAGTTCATTAGCCCGGCACCGGGCTGGGAGCGGGAGTTGGTTCGGCCAGGCGCTCACCCGGCCTGCGGCTGCCCTCGCTACGGTCGAATTTAGGGGGCCCGCCTCGACGCGCGTCCTGCGCGACGAGGCTTTCCGCGCCATCCCTGGCGCTCCAACCCCCTAAATTCGACCTTCGCTCGGCGGGTTCAAAGCCTGGCCGAACCAACTCCCGCTCCCAGCCCTTATTGCGATTTATCGACATCGCCGGTAAGTGGGGCAGCGAAAAGCCGGCGGCAGCGTGTGTCCCGGAGGAAGGCTTTGAGCCGGCCGAGCGGAGGGTGATTTTGAGGGGTTGAAGGGCCATGGATGGCCCGTAAAGCCTCGTCGCGCAGGACGCGCGTCGAGGCGGGCCCCTCAAAATCACCCGTAGCGAGGGCAGCCGCAGGCCCGGCGAACGCCTGACCCCGGGACACACGCTGCCGCCGGCTCCCGCAACAGAGAACCGTTACGCATCGAACAAACAAAGAAAAAGTCGAGAATTAGAGAGAAGCCAAAACGTCGTCGGGAATATCCACGTTGGTATACACGTTCTGCACGTCATCGAGATCTTCAAGGGCATCGACTAGCCCCATGAGCTTCTCGGCGCCGTCGGCATCGACGGGCACGGTGGTGGACGCGATCATGGTGACCTCGCCGTCCTGCGCGGTGAACCCCGCGTGTTCGATGGCCGCCTTGACCGCGGAGAACTCCTCCCAGGGCGTGGTGACATCGACAGAGCCGTCGTCATGGGCAACGAGGTCCTCGGCGCCGGCTTCCAGCGCCGCGTCCATCAACGCGTCCTCGTCGACACCGGGCGCATAAGAGAGCTGGCCCTTGCGCTCGAAGAGATAGGCCACGGAGCCGTCGGTGCCGAGGTTGCCGTCGCGCTTGGTGAAGGCGTGGCGGACCTCGGCGACCGTGCGGTTGCGGTTGTCCGTCATAACCTCCACGAGGACAGC
Organism: Gammaproteobacteria bacterium; assembly: GCA_030428835.1. Classification (GTDB taxonomy): domain Bacteria; phylum Pseudomonadota; class Gammaproteobacteria; order Pseudomonadales; family Halieaceae; genus Marimicrobium. Next base: position 5,531 of record JAUIEP010000165.1, read on the forward strand.
GATGCCGCCCGCTGCGTAGCCCTCGTAGGTCAGCTCCTCCATGTTGTCGGTATCGTTGGTACCGGCGCCGCGCGCGATGGCGCGGTCGATGGTGTCGCGGGTCATGTTCGCGCTCAGGGCCTTGTCGACCGCGGCGCGCAGGCGGGGGTTGTCCTCGGGGAGGGGGCCGCCCTGCTTGGCGGCGACCACGAGTTCGCGGATCAGCTTGGTGAAGACCTTGCCCCGCTTGGCGTCCTGGGCCGCCTTGCGGTGCTTGATGTTGGCCCATTTACTGTGACCCGCCATGTCTCCCTTCCTTTATATCCCTGGGCGACGGCCTAGCCGGCCTCACCCGAATCCTGTTTCTGGCGCAGGCGGATATTCAACTCGCGCAGCTGCTGCGCGCTTACCGCGCCCGGCGCGTCGGTCATCACGCAGTGGGCGCTCTGCGTCTTCGGGAAGGCTATCACGTCGCGGATCGACTGCGAGCCGGTCATCAGCATCACCAGCCGGTCGAGGCCGAACGCCAGCCCGCCGTGGGGCGGCGCGCCGTACTGCAGCGCGTCGAGCAGGAAGCCGAATTTCTCCCGCGCCTCCTCTTCCCCGATTCCGAGAATGCCAAAGACCGCCTCCTGCATGGCGCGCTCGTGGATACGGATGCTGCCGCCGCCGAGTTCGCAGCCGTTCAGCACCATGTCGTAGGCGCGCGACAGGGCCGCGCCCGGGTTGGCGGCGAGCTCCTGCGCGCTGCAGGACGGCGCGGTGAACGGGTGGTGCAGCGGCGTCCAGCCGCCGTTGCCGTCCTCCTCGAACATGGGGAAATCCACGACCCACAGCGGCGCCCAGCCCTCGCCCACCAGGCCGATGTCCTCGGCGACCTTCACGCGCAGCGCGCCCAGGGCCTCGTTCACGACCTGCGCGCGGTCCGCGCCGAAGAAGATGATGTCGCCGTTGGCGGCGCCGAGGCGCTCCATCATCTGCCCGACGATATCGTCGGGCATGAACTTGAGGATGGGCGACTGCAGGCCCGCGACGCCCGCGTCGATGTCGTTGACCTTGATCCAGGCCAGCCCCTTGGCGCCGAAGATGCCGACGTAGTCGGTGTAATTGTCGATCTCCTTGCGGCTGATGTCGGCGCCGCCGGTGACCTTGAGCGCCGCCACGCGGCCGGCCGGGTCGTCCGCCGGGCCGCGGAAGACCTTGAATTCCACCTGCTGCATCAGGTCGTCCACGCTCACCAGCTCCAGCGGGATGCGCAGGTCGGGCTTGTCGGAGCCATAGCGCTCCATGGCCTGTGCATAGGGCATGTGCGGGAACTCGGGCAGGTCGACGCCGAGGACGGCGGTGAACAACTCACGGATCATGCGCTCCGTGATGTCCATGATGGCGGCCTCGTCCAGGAAGGTGGTCTCTATGTCGATCTGGGTGAACTCGGGCTGGCGATCCGCGCGCAGGTCCTCGTCGCGGAAGCACTTGGCAACCTGGTAGTAGCGGTCGAAGCCCGACACCATGAGGAGCTGCTTGAAGAGCTGCGGCGACTGCGGCAGCGCGAAGAACTGCCCCGGGTGGGTGCGGCTCGGCACGAGGTAGTCGCGCGCGCCCTCGGGGGTGGCGCGAGTCAGGATGGGGGTCTCGATGTCGAGAAAACCCTCGCCGTCCAGGAAGTTGCGCACCGCGCTGGTGATCTTCGAGCGCGCGATCAGGCGCTCCTGCATCTCGTGGCGGCGCAAGTCCATGTAGCGGTGCTGCAGGCGCACCTCCTCGCCCACGTTGGTGTATTCGTCCAACTGGAAGGGCGGCGTCGCCGCCGTGTTCAGTATCTCGAGTTCCTTGCCCAGGACCTCGATCGCGCCGGTCGCCATGGCCGGGTTGATCGTGGCCTCGGTGCGTGCACGCACGCGGCCGGTGACCTTCAGCACGTACTCGCTGCGCACGCGGTCGGCGCGCTCGAAGTGCTCCTGCGTATCCGGGTCGAACACCACCTGGACGATGCCCTCGCGGTCCCGCAGGTCGAGGAAAATCACGCCGCCATGGTCGCGGCGACGGTCCACCCAGCCACACAGGGTGACGGTTTCATCGATGTGCTCAGTGCCTATGACACCGCAGTAGTGGCTGCGCATGGTTGCGGGTTCCGTTTGGGTTGGCTGTGCCGGCTTACCTGCCGGAATCAGGCTGATTTCTTGCTGTCGGTGGATTTGCTGTCGGACGACTTGCCGCTGTTAGCCTCGCCGGCACCGGACTTGCCCTCGCCGCCGCCCGATTTGGCTTCGCCGGAGCCGCTCTTGCCGTCTCCCGCGCCGCCCTTGCTGTCTCCCGAGCCGCCCTCGGCGCCCGCGAGGTTCTTTTTCTTGTCGCCGGTCTTGAAATCCGTCTCGTACCAGCCGCCGCCCTTCAGGCGGAACGCCGCGGCCGAGACCTTCTTCTTCAGGGCTGACTCGGCACACGCGGGGCACTCGACGAGGGGCGCATCGGCAATCTTCTGCAGTGCCTCGAACTCGTGGCCACAGGCCTGGCACTGGTACTCGTAAATGGGCATGAACTGGTCCTACCAACGGTAAATAGTCACCACGGACTACCGGTCTGTGTCTAAAAGTGTCCGTAACTACCTGAAACTACGCAAATAGTCGGGAAAAAACGAGCGCGGATTTTACCCCAAGCGAGGGGGCAGGCCAAGCAGGAAGCGGGTTGATCGGGGAGGCAGGGGCACCTCGCACCGGGGGCACGATGAGGGGGGAATCGGCCGGCCCGCCTGGCGGGCCGGCGCGGGAACACGCCTTAGGAGGCGGCGTACTCCTTCAGTTTCTTCAGCGGGCGAACCTTCACAGCGATGCTGGCGGGCTTGGCCTTGAAGATGGTCTCCTCACCGGTGAAGGGGTTGATGCCCTTGCGCGCCTTGCGGGCGGGCTTCTTCACGGTGGTGATCTTCATCAGGCCGGGTACGGTGAACTCACCCGAGGAACGCTTCTTGATGCTGCGCTCGATCAGAGATTCGAGTTCTTCCATTACGGAACCCACCTGCTTCTTGGTGAGACCGGTGCTGTCAGCGATGCTCCCAAGGATCTGGCTCTTGGTCATCTTGTCGCGGATAGCGGGTGCCGCTTTTTTCGGTGCCGCCTTCTTGCGAGCCGGAGCCTTCCTTGCTGCCTTCTTCTTTGCCGGAGCTTTCTTTCTAGTCGCCATGTTAGTTTCAACCTTCCCTAATAAGTTTGTATGTAATTAGAAGTGAGTTGCGCGTTCCGGCTTTGCGAAAAGAAAGACTTCGGCGCCCCAGTCACAGACGCATGTATAATGCATGAAAAGCTGCAATACAAGCGTTTTCTGCGCCTCGAATCAAAAAAACCCTTATATTTAAGCACGCGCGTGACGCGTAGAAAAAATCAGCGCAGCGATGCAAGGAAAGTGTAAAAAAAACTGTCACGGCAAACGCGCGCGCGTGACGTTTTGTGTACGCCAAATGCAATCGCACGTAAACTAGGCGCCGACTTCCAACAGCACCGTTTTGGACCACGCACATGCGCACCAGCCAGTTCCTTATCGCGACCCAGAAAGAGACGCCCGCCGACGCCGAAGTGATCAGTCACCAACTGATGCTGCGCGCGGGACTCATCCGCAAACTCGCCGCGGGACTCTACACCTGGCTGCCGCTCGGCCTGCGTGTACTGCGCAAGGTAGAGCGCGTGGTGCGCGAGGAAATGGACGCCTCGGGTGCCCAGGAGGTGTCGATGCCTGTGGTGCAACCTGCTGAATTATGGGAAGAATCCGGTCGCTGGGAGCAGTACGGGCCGGAGCTGCTGCGCATCCGGGACAGGCACCAGCGGGACTTCTGCCTGGGTCCCACGCACGAGGAAGTGATCACCGCACTCGTGCGCGATGAGGTAAAAAGTTATAAGCAGCTGCCGGTTAACCTCTACCAGGTACAGACGAAAGTGCGCGACGAGATCCGCCCGCGTTTCGGCATCATGCGCTCGCGCGAGTTCCTGATGAAGGACGCCTACTCGTTCCACGCCGACCAGGCATCCCTGCAGGCGACCTACGACGTCATGTTCGCAACCTACAGCCGCATCTTCACCCGCCTCGGCCTGGACTTCCGTCCCGTCATTGCCGATACCGGCAGCATCGGCGGCTCAGGCTCGCACGAGTTTCATGTGTTGGCCTCCTCCGGCGAGGACGCCATCGCGTTTTCGGACGGCAGCGACTACGCCGCCAATATCGAAATGGCCGAGGCGCTGGCCCCCGCTGGCGACCGGCCCGCGCCCGGCGCCGCGCTGGAAAAGGTAGCGACCCCGGACAGCAAGACCATCGAGGCGGTGGCGCGCGAACTGGACGTACTCGCGCAGTCCACGGTCAAGACCCTCGTGGTGGAAGGTGAGGAGGCCGGCGCGCTGGTGGCCCTGGTGCTGCGCGGCGACCACCAGTTGAACGCCATCAAGGCGGAGAAGGTCGACGGCATCGCCGCGCCGCTGCGCATGGCGTCGGAAGAGGCGGTGAAAGCGGCCTGCGGTGCGGGCTTCGGATCGCTGGGACCGGTGGGACTCGCGCTGCCGCTGATCGTCGACCGCGCCGCCGCGCACCTGGCGGACTTCGTGTGCGGCGCGAACGAGGACGGCTTTCACTACACCGGGGTGAACTGGGGGCGCGACTGCGAGGCGGCCAATGTGCAGGACCTGCGCGAAGTCGTGGAGGGCGACCCCAGCCCGGACGGCA
>JAUIEP010000166.1 GCA_030428835.1 Gammaproteobacteria bacterium
GCACTGGCGAAGAACAACGGCTGCCTCGCCTCGCTGAAGGCCATGGACAAGTCCTGCAAGGCCGAGGTGCGCGAGGAACTGCAGGCCACACTCGCGCGTTGCGAGTCGATCGCGGACGACGGCGAGCGCGCGGACTGCCGCAGTGCGGCGCAGGACGAACGCAGGGAAGCAAGCAAGCACTGCGCCGACCAGAAGGGCGCGCGCCGCGAGGTGTGCGGGCTGCTGGACGAGGACCGCTACCTCGACCCGCTGTCCGACGGGAGCATCACGTTTGTCGACCCCGACGACATTGGCGAAGTGGGCGGCGTGGACGACAACCCTTACGTCATCCTGAAGTCGGGCCACACGCACGTACTGCGCGCCGAGGAGTACGACGCGGAAGAGGACGAGCTCGCGGTGGAAATCATCGTGGTACACGCCACCGACGAGACGCGCGAGATCGAGGGTGTGACCTGCCGCGTGGTCGTGGACATCGTGCTGGAGCCAGAGTACGACGAGGAAGAGGGCAAGTGGGAGTTCGAGGCCATCGAGGTCACCGACGACTGGTTCGCCCAGGACATCGACGAGAACGTGTACTACTGCGGCGAGGTGGCGCAGAACTTCGAGGACGGCGTGCTGCGCGACCTGGACGGCTCCTTCGAGGCCGGCCTGGACCTGGCCGAGGGCGGCTTCCTCACCCTCGCGGCGCCGATGCCCGGCGATGTGCACCGACAGGAGTACGCGCTGGGCGAGGCCGAGGACATTGTCGAGTACCTGTCACTCTCCGCCACGCCGCTGGACGAGGGCATCGACGAGGCGCCCAACTTCCCCTGCGGACCGGCCGGCGCCGGCAACTGCCTGCTGACCCACGACAGCACGCCGCTGGAGCCGGGCGGCACCGAGTACAAGTACTACCTGCCGGGCACCGGGTTCGTGCTGGCGGTGCCGCTGGAAGACGGCGAGATTACGCAGAGCGCGGTCGAGTGGCTGGTCTGCACCGGCGACGAGCTGGCCGTGCTGGAGTCCGGCGACTGCGGCTTCGACGACTTCGGCGAGGAGGGCGAGGACGTCCGCGAGGAGTTGCTCGACACGCTGTGCGAGCTGTCCAACGAGCTGTGTGAAGACGGCGAGGAATGAAGGGCGTGCGGGCCCACCTTGGCGGCAGCTTCGGCTGCCGTCTTTTTTTGGGGCCGGGGTGTCATGGACGGGCTCAGGGCGAAAGGGTATTATCCCCTCCCCCTTATTCCGCCCGTAGCTCAGCTGGATAGAGCGCTGCCCTCCGGAGGCAGAGGTCGCAGATTCGAATTCTGCCGGGCGGGCCATAAAAAAAGCCCGGCATTACGCCGGGCTTACTTTTTGGGGTACTACTTCGGGCGCTACGCGCTTATCCCACAAACGCCACGCTCGGCTTCGCAACACCCTCGGCTTCCGTGCCCTTGATGTACGCCAACATTGTGTCCGCGTCCGACACCTCGAACGGGTCGGTCGGGCAGTTGTCGCTGAAGCCGGGCTCCACGAACATCTTCTCGATCTTGCCGTCGTCTACCAGCATGGAGTAACGCCAGGAGCGCATGCCGAAGCCGAGGTTGTCCTTGTTCACCAGCATGCCCATCTGGCGCGTGAACTCGCCCGAGCCATCCGGCAGCAGGAAGATGTTCTTGTTGCCGATGTGACGGCCCCACTGGAACATCACGAAGGCGTCGTTCACCGACACACAGATGACCTCGTCGATGCCCTGCGCCTTGAACTCGTCGTAGAGCTCGTCGTAACGCGGCAGGTGGTTGGACGAACAGGTCGGCGTGAACGCGCCGGGCAGTGAGAACACCACCACGCGCTTCCCGCCAAACAGGTCCGCAGTGGTCTTGTCTTCCCAGCGGTAGGGGTTGTCGCCCTCCACTGACTCGTCCCGTACACGGGTCTTGAATACTACGTCAGGTACTCGTTCGATCATGGCTGATACCTCCTTTGGTCGCCTTGCTATCGATTCGGATTACATAATAAAGCCTGCCTATTGATATTAAAAATTAATTATATATATTATATTGATAGGCCCGTTCAATTGCTCAGTTTCCACCACGTCACAGGGAGCGGGCACCCGAAAGCCGCGGACGCGAGGCCTCGCACGCGCGGGTCCCCGCCCAGGCCGGTGGCCGGCGCAGCCACGTCCCCGGCGGGTAAGCCCGGCCTCGCTGTGACGCAGTTCCCAGATCCTGCAACTGGCTCGAACAACTCCCGGGCAGCCCCGGCGGGCCACGCGGCGCCCGTGGCACCCGCCGCGGCGGCGACCTGACCGCCCGGGCGCGCCACGCCATGCACACCTGCGACCGCAACCCACTGATTTGCTTGCATTTGGGGCGCGGCCCATCCGCCGCACCCGTTGGGCCGGAGGCAGGCCACCCCGAAGCGTGGTGGCCACCGGCCAGGAAAGCCTGGCAAACAGCGCGGCGGCGGCCCGTTGTGACATATTTACAATGCCCCGGCGGCTACCTATATTTGCCGTGAGAGAAGGATTTCGGCCCGGCGGCACGCCCCCCGCACCCATGACCCCGCACCCATGAAAAGGTTTCTCGTATTAGCAGCGCTCGCGCTGAGCGTCGCTGCCTGTAAACACCCCCTGGAGATCTACGGGGAGGGTGACCTGTTGTCTTTGACGGGCAACCGGGACTGCCTGCTCGAGGACTACCAGGCGGGCGCGACCAATTGCAGCGAGAACACGATCGACATCAACGAGGACTACGACGAAACCTACTACGCCCAGGCGCGGCCGGGCTGGCACTTCCATCGCTGGGCCACGTACTGCAAGGAGTCAACGCTCAACGAGTGCCCGGTCTCCGCGGGCACCAACCTGCTGCAGGCGCTTCCCAACTTTACCGGCCGGGAACTGAAGGCCATCTTCCGCCCCGACGTGATCACGGGCTTCGAGTCGCTCTACATGGGGCACAGCCTGTTCAACCCCTTCGCGATCGGCATGCCGGGCCACGCCGCCACCGCGGGTTTCACCGACCACAACCAGAACGCCTTCTTCTGGTCCTCCGACATGGGCGCCCCCGAGAGCATCTGGAACGACCCGGTGCGCAAGGCGCAGGTCACGGCCGTGCTGGATACCGGCGAGGTCGACATGTTCGGCATGACTTTCCACCCGAACTACCCCGGCATGCAGGGCTACCTGGACTGGGTTGACTACGCACTGCAGCAGAACCCCGACACGCGTTTCTTCATCGCCATCGCCTGGCCGTGGAATCCCGAGACGTACAGCAGCCCGACCTACCAGCAGCTATGGGATTCCAACCACACCAACATCGCGCACAACATCATCGACAACCTGCGCGCCGCGTACCCCTACGTGGATTTCTTCTGCGTTCCCTACGGCCAGTCGGCGGCGACGCTGCACACGCTGTACAACGACAACAACCTGCCCGACGTCACCGGGCTGGTGGAGGAAACGGGCGACGGCGTATTTCGCGACTCACACGGCCATGCCGACGACATCCTCGTCGACCTCGGCGAGCTCGTCTGGCTGCGCGCCATCTACGGCGTGGACCTGGACACCTACCCGTACAACCCAGGCTACACCACCGACCTCAAGGCGCTCGCGCAGTCGATCGTGGACAGCCACGACACGAACTACAACATACCCTAGACTTACCCGCGCATCAGTACACGGCGTAGCGTGGAATCGCCACGCCCAGCCCGCTGCCGCACAGGTACTGGTATAGGTAAAACGCCCAGCCCGCCGTGCTCACCGCCAGCATGAGCCACGTTTCCCTGTCGCTGGCCAGGCCGGCAGAGGTTTTCAGCTTCTCGATCAATACCTTCATTTCAGTCGCTCCATTGCAGGCCGAACAACGAGTGCACGAATTTCAGCGCCAACTCCCAAGTGGCTTCGTTGGCGAACATGGACAGGAACGCCACCGCGCTCATCGTCGTGAGCCACGCCAGCACGGTCCACACGGGGCCGAGCGCGCCCGCCACGCGCGCGACCTGTCGATTCTTCGACAGCCCCATGTACAGGGCCATCATGCCGCCGTGACCTATGCCCCACACCAGGTACTGCGGGGTCAACTGGTGCCACAGGCCGACGAGGGTGAAGGCCAGGAACATGCTCACCCGCGGCTTGCGGATGCTGAGCAGGATCGGCATGTAGATCAGCGTGGTGATGAAGCGCGACAGGGACAGGTGCCAGCGCTGCCAGAAGTTCTGGATGTTCGTGGCAAGGAACGGGTAGCGGAAATTCTCCGGTAGCTGGAACCCGAAGAACAGGCCGAGGCCGATCGCGATCTTGGTATACCCGGCGAAATTCGCGTACAGGTGCGCGAACTTCAGCATCATCACGGCGTAGGTCGCGGACGGATCCATCTGCAGCCAGAACGGCCGCGTCTTCAGGCCCACGATCAGGCTGTCGGCGAGATCGTCCAGTACGCCCGTTACGAAGTACAGGGCGATAATACCGATGCCTATGTGGTACAGGCCCAACAGGTAGTTATGCAACAGCGGGCGCTGCAGCGCGGGGCTGCGGCTGAACGCTTCCTGCGCACAGATCGGCCCCGCGGGAAAGATGGGGAAGAACAGCGCGATCGCCAGGTACTCCTCGAGATGCAGCCGCTCCTTGCGCACCGTCGTCGTGCGCAGCACGAGGTAGAGCCGCAGGATGTAGTAGGACATGCCGAACTGCAGCAGTGTCTTGTCCAGTGGTGAGGTCTGTACCTCGATCTCGCGAAAACTGAAAGCGGCGAGCACGGCGATGAGCAGGAAGGGGCCGTACTTGGCCACCGGGGCGTAGCGCAGGCTGTAGATGGCGATGATCCAGGCGAGCACGCCCGTGGCTGTCGCCGCCAGTGCGGCGACCGGGAAGTGGGCGAACACGATGACGAACGACAACAGCGCGACGAACGCCAAACGCAGGCGCATGTTCCGCGCCGGCAGCAGGTGGTAGAACGCCGAACCGAGCAGCGTGATGAATATCGCGGTCGTGATCTCCAGCATCAGTCGCCGCCCGTTGCGAGGAGACTCGCAAACCACGTGCCGTACAGGGCGGCCACCTCGTCGGTCACGTGGGTGTTGTCGCGGTAGTAGTGGTACGTCAGCAGCGTGTAGCGGAAGGGCATCGAGTGCACCGGCGCGCCGAGTTCACCGGCAAGTCGCGCGAGCGCTTCGCGCGGGGGTTCGGGCGCGTAGAGCTGCGGCAGCACGTAGAAGCCCAGCTCGATATCGTGTTCCGCCGCCAGTGCGACGATCCGGCGGTAGTAGTCCAGGCTCTTCGCGCGCGCCGCACCGCCTGTCCAGGGTTCCTCCGTCGCCTGGCGTGACCAGCCGGGACCGAACTGTGCCAGTCGCACAGCGGCGAGGGGCAGGTCCCGGTAGTGCTCGGCCAGCAGCGCGTAATCGCCCACCGCGTCCCAGCCGCCGGCCGGCAATACGGCCTGCGCCTCGCGCGCGAGCAGCGTCGTAAAGTCAGTGGCCGGGTCGGCCTTCGGCAACCGCTCGCGTCCCTTGCAGTGGTCGCCGTCCGGGACCAGGAAGGTGCGCTCGCGCGACAGCAGGGCGTTGAGGCTGAGGTCGATATGCCTGATCAGCAGGACCAGCGTATCGCTCAGTGCGTACAGCGGGCTGGCCACGAAGTCCCACGACCGGGCGACGTCGGCGTACAGGTCGATGGACGCGAGGCTGGCAAAGAGCGGGTGGATGTAGCGCACGGGCTCGCGCAGCACCAGGTTGGACGTGAGCTCCACCAACACCTGCCGCGGCGGCGGGTTGTTGGCAAGGTAGTCGCGCAGGAAGAGGTAGGCGATCTCGGCGTTCGGCCAGCGGGGGGCGAACACGGCGACCTCGACATCCTCATCCCGGACAGCGCGGTAGGCCCGCTCAATCTGTGGCGGGCGGGCGGCAAAAAACGTGCGCGAGGCGCCGAACACGAAGACATCGGCGGGGGCTTTATCGGTGTAGACGCGGTCGTAATAGCAGTGGTAGTCGCGGTACGCGTCCGACTCCTGGATCGGGTTGGGGTCGGCGAGCCGCACACGCGCATCGAAGGACACAACGACGAACGCAATGCCGGCGGCCAGCACAAGCAGCAGGCAGAGACGCTGCACCACCACCGTATCAGGCCCCCGCCCCGGCGGTCAGGGTCGCAGGGGTTTGTTCCTCACCGCCGCGCGGCATTCTCACAGGTTGTCATTGAGGTAGGCGATGATGTTGGGCACGGTGACCAGGTTGGCGGCGTCGAGGCCGTCGATGCGGACCCCGAATTCGCCCTCCAGTTCCAGCACGACATTGAGGAAGCTGAGCGAATCCCAGCCGTCCACGTCATCCATCGTCGCCTCCGGGCCGAATGCCTCGAACTGCTCTTCCGTCAGCAACCCGCGGAAAACATTCTCTACGCGTTCGTACAACTCAGTGCTCATAGGGGTAGTCCAATCGCTCCATCACATCGCCCGCCAGGTCTGCGAAAAAAGACTTCTGTCGCGGGCTCCAGTCCTCGTAGGCGGGCAACCAGTAATCTTTGCGAGCGTTCACCTTCTTCGACTCGAGCACCGCCCGCGTTGCCTCACCCAGTGGTTCCGTGAACCCCAGGAACTCCCGGATCGCACCGTACTGCGCGACCGGGTCGGCGACAAACGCCTCGAAGCGCACCACGAGACAGCGCTCGGGCGGCAGGTTGCCCAGCGCGTCGAGCACGATGCGGTTTGTCGCGGCCCAGAGCCAGGTGTTCTTCTCGAAGGCATCCCAGTCCCGCCACGCGATGGCATGGGGGGAATCCCTGCGCGGCTGCAGGCGGCCGAGCGAGATGTAGCGCTCCATGTCGCTCAGTTCCTTGTCGGCGGGCGGCCAGCCCACGGGTACCTCGTCCTCGCCGTCCGACAGGGTGGCGGAACGTACGAAGGTGCGACCGTCGCGAAAGATCACGATGAATTTCGCGTCGGGAAACAACCCGGCCAGGGGTTCCAGGAAGGGGCAATAGTTGTAGGCGATATCGCCGACATGGCGCACGTCGCCGAAGTCGACCTCGCGCATACCGCCGCGCTTGTCGGCGATGATCTGCGCGGCCCGCTCGGGGTATTCGTAGGCGATGCGGTTTTCCAGTGTCAGGAAGGGCAGTTTCTGCTCGCCGGACTCCTCCCGCAGGCGGAACTTGCCCTCGTGCACGCAGACGCAGTCCGGCTCCGCGTTCAGCGTGTTCGCCAGGTGCATCGTGCCGGTGCGGCCGGTGCTTAAACCGAAGAAGAGATTCACTGCTTGTGCCGGGTCGCCGCCATGTCAAGGAAACCGCGGTCAGGGCGGACCTTCAAACTCTTATTGTCGCGCCAATGTAGCACGCTTTGTAGGCATCGGCATGGGCGGCCCGCGCAACTGAGAACCCAATCGCAGTCCGGCACGCCGCTTGTCCCGCGGCATGAGGGCCCCCGCGGGACCGCGCCGGCGGCGGCGATTTCCCGTAGTTAGCGTCGGGCTATCACCGCTATTGGGAAATACGATTATCCATAGGGTATTGCTATGGCTATATTCAATTCCATAGTTCGCAGCAACCGAACTAGGACGCCTGGCCGCATGGTCCCGGCGTCCATTTTCAGCAGAAGTCTGCAAACCGGAGGAACATTTAATGAAAACACGCAACCTATTGATGTCAATGGCGGTCGCAGGCGCCGTGGCTCTGGGTTCCACAGCGGCGACCATCGCGGCCGTCCAGTCGGACTCCAAAGTCGGCAGCATGCCCGCCAACGGCAAGGCAGTGAGCAACCAGTTCTGGTGGCCCGACCAACTCGACCTGTCCCCGTTGCGGGACCACGATGCCCGCTCCAACCCGCTCGGCGCCGACTTCGACTACGCGGAGGCGTTCAACGCACTCGACCTCGACGCGGTGAAGGCCGACATCGACGCGGTGCTGACCGACTCGCAGGACTGGTGGCCCGCTGACTGGGGCAACTACGGCCCGCTCTTCATCCGCATGGCCTGGCACTCGGCCGGTACCTACCGCACCCTCGACGGTCGCGGCGGCGCCGACGGCGGCCAGCAACGTTTCGACCCCCTGAACAGCTGGCCGGACAACGGCAACCTCGACAAGGCGCGGCGCCTGTTGTGGCCGGTCAAGCAGAAGTACGGCGAGGGCCTGTCCTGGGGTGACCTGATGGTCCTCGCGGGTAACGTCGCCCTGGAGAACATGGGCTTCGAGACCTACGGTTTCGCCGGCGGTCGCGCCGACGACTGGGAGCCGGACATCGTGTACTGGGGTCCCGAGGTCGAGATGCTGGCCAGCGACCGCGAGGAGAAGGACGGCACGCTGCAGCGCCCGCTCGGCGCCACGCACATGGGCCTGATCTACGTGAACCCGGAAGGCCCCCGCGGCAAGCCGGACCCGCTCGGCTCGGCGAAGAACATCCGCATCGCGTTCGGCCGCATGGCGATGAACGACGAGGAGACCGTTGCGCTCACGGCGGGCGGCCACACTTTCGGCAAGATGCACGGCGCGCACAAGCCGGGCGACTGCGTGGGTCCTGAACCCGGTGCCGCGGGTATCGAGGAGCAGGGCCTTGGCTGGATGAACAAGTGCGGCAAGGGCCACTCGGAAGACACCGTCACCAGCGGCCTGGAAGGCGCGTGGACACAGGCGCCCACCCAGTGGACCACCCTGTACCTGCAGAACCTGCTGAACCTCGAATGGAAACAGACCCGCAGCCCCGCCGGCGCCATCATCTGGGTGCCCGAGGACGAGGCCATGCACAGCGCCGTGCCGGACGCCCACGTGGAAGGCAAGAAGAACCCGCCGGTCATGACCACGGCGGACCTCGCGCTGAAGGCCGACCCCGCGTACCGTGCCATCGCCGAGCGCTTCCTGGCCAACCCGGACGAGTTCCAGCAGGCGTTCGCCAAGGCCTGGTACAAGCTGACTCACCGCGACATGGGTCCGCGCGCCCGTTACCTGGGCAACGACGTACCCGAGGACGTCCTGATCTGGCAGGACCCCGTGCCGGTGCCCGAGGGCAAGCCGATCACCGCGCGTGACATCAAGTCACTGAAGGAAGACATCCTCGACTCCGGCCTGACCGTGCCTGAACTGGTGCGTACTGCCTGGGCTTCCGCCTCGAGCTACCGCGCGAGCGACATGCGCGGCGGCGCCAACGGCGCGCGCATCGCACTGGCGCCGCAGAAGGACTGGGCGGCCAACAACCCCGAGGAACTGGCGAAAGTGCTCGGCGTACTCGGCAACATCCGCGACGAGTTCAATGACGACTCGCGCCGCGGCGTGTCGCTGGCCGACCTGATCGTGCTCGGCGGCGCCGCGGCGATCGAGAAGGCGGCGGACGCTGCGGGTGTAGACGTCGAGGTACCGTTCGTGCCCGGTCGCGGCGACGCGACGCAGGAGCAGACCGATGTCGACTCCTTCGCGTTGCTCGAGCCCGCGGCTGACGGCTTCCGCAACTACTTCAACGCCGGCAAGGCCTACCGTTCGCCGACGGAGATGCTCGTCGACCGCGCGGACCAGCTGAACCTCAACGTGCCCGAGATGACGGCACTGGTCGGCGGGTTGCGCGTACTCGACGCCAACACCGGCGGCGCGAAGCACGGCGTGCTGACCGACCGCCCGGGAACGTTGAGCAACGACTTCTTCGTCAACCTGCTGGATATGTCCACGCGCTGGCAGAAGTCCGGGACCGACGGCCTCTACGACGGTGTTGATCGCAACACGGGTGAGCAGCGCTACACCGCCACCCCGGTCGACCTGGTGTTCGGTTCCAACTCGGAGCTGCGCGCGGTCGCGGAAGTGTACGCCTACGACAACGCCAATGAGCGCTTCGTGAACGACTTCGTCGACGCGTGGGTGAAGGTGATGCAGCTCGGGCGCTTTGACCTGTAGCTTTCGCGATGTCTCCCCTGCCCGGGCTGCCCTGCAGCCCGGGCTTTTTTTTGCCTGAGCGGTTGGCGGGAGCCGGGTGATGACTTAGCGGGCATGGGTATTCAGGAAGTACGTAAGGCGTACAGTTGTTTGAGTGCTTAGCCGGCGCGGGGTTCTTTGTTTGCGGTTGCGTTGGGCGGAGAGTTGTTTGAGCGCTTAGCGGGTGCGGGGTTTCGCTATCACTTTGGGCGGAGAGTTGTTTGAGTGCTTAGCGGGTGCGGGGTTTCGCTATCACTTTGGGCGGAGAGTTGTT
>JAUIEP010000012.1 GCA_030428835.1 Gammaproteobacteria bacterium
CGCGCCGCTGGGCAACGTGTTCATGGTGCCGCCGGGCGAGAGCCTGCAGGCGCAGAGCGACGGCTGCTGCGAGCAGACCTCGCTGCTGTGCGAATTTGAACCCGACCAGATGAACGACTGGCTGGATACCGACATCCAGTGGTCCGACGGCAGCCTGCTCGCGGGCCTGGATATCCGCCACGGCAACATCCGCCTGCTGCTGGAGCGGCTGGCCGCGGAGGCGCGGCACCCGGGCTTTGCCAGCGCAACCCTCACCGAACTGATCGCCGCGCAACTCGCGGTGGAGCTGGCGCGCTATCACCTGGCCTTGTCGGAAGAGGGCGGCAGCGGCGGTTTGCCCACCTGGCGCCTGCGCCTGATCGACGAGCGCCTGGAGGAGGGGGGCGAGATGCCCAGCCTCGCTGAACTCGCCACGCTGTGCGGGCTGTCCGTGCGCCAGCTCACGCGGGGGTTTCGCGCGAGTCGCGGCTGTTCCATCGGCGATTACATGGCGGGGCAGCGCGTGATGCGGGCGCGGGAGTTGCTGGCGACCGATACCAGCGTGAAAACCATTGCCTACACGCTCGGTTTTTCCTCGCCGTCGAGTTTTTGCTACGCCTTCCGCCGCGCGACCGGGGAATCCCCGGGGCGCTATCGCCAGCGGCAGCGCGGCTGACGCGCGCCGCGTATCAGCGGTAGAGGTACCCCGCGTCGAGTCCCAGCCGCACGCAGGCCTGGGCCGGCGGCGCGCTGCGAATCACCAGCCTGTCGAAGATCCTGCCGGTCAGCCTGATCATGCCGCGTTGCCAGCCGGCGAGGTCGTACTGCGCGCCCAGCCCCAGCAGGTCGCGCACCTGCGGCGGCAGCAGCGTGACGGCGGCGCGCAGGTAGTATTTCTCCAGCGGTCGCAGCGGCCAGGGCAGGCTGTGTGTGCGGCGCATGATGTCCAGGAATTCGAGCACGATGGGGTGCGCCTCCAGCGCCGTGAACATACGCTCGAACAGCGCCACCTGCTCCGCCTCGTTGCGCGGTGAACCCGGCGCGCCGTACAGCGCCGCGGCGGGCAGCGCCTCGGCGTAGAAGCGGTCCCGGTCTGCTTGCGACAAGGGCGCAACGAAACGGTGATACGCCTGCAGGAAGCCGTAGGACGCGGTCACCTGCACCCAGTCCATCAGCTCGGGCTGCAACGCCTCGTAGGGCTGGCCGTCGGGCGTCACGCCCGCCACGCGGCTGTGCATGCGCGTGATGCCGGCGATCATCTTCTCGGCGTCGCTCGCCGGACCGTACACCGTCATCATGGCGGCGAGACCCGTGCGCTGCATGCGCGGCAGCGGGTCGGTGCGAAACGTCGTGTGTTCCCATACGCCCGTGCGCACGCGCGGCTCGGCCAGTTCCAGCAACACCGCCGTGATGCCGCCGATATACAGCGCCACCGGATTCTTGAAGACGCGCCAGGACACGGAGTCGGGCGCTGCCAGCGCGGGTTCGCCCGCGGGCTGTGTGAAGTCCACCTGTGGCATCGCGATGCGGCTGCGTTTCAGTGCGGCGGTCATGTCGGTTCCTCGTGTGCCGTGGGCGTTGTCAGAAGCGGTAGTCGAGCGTGACGCCCCAGGTGCGCGCCTTGCCCGGGAAGCGGATCGTGGTGTTGGCGCCCTGGGTCACCGTGAGCCAGTAGTACTCGTCCGTGAGGTTCGAGACCCAGGCCGTGGCGCCCCACTTGCCGTCCAGCGCCTGCAGGCCGACGCTCGCATTGATGATCGAGTAACTGTCGATGGCGTACTCGTCCGTGCCCGCGAGGTCGGCGTGTGCCTCGGACTGGTAGCGGCCGTTGGCCGTGGCCTGGATGCCGAGGTTTGCCGTCAGCGGCTGCGTGTAGAGCAGCGTGAGGCTGGCGGTCGTGTCCGGGCTGTACAGGAACTCGCTGCCGTCGAGGTCCACGAGTTCGCCGTTGAAGTCGATCCCCTGGTAGTCGTTGACCTGGGTTTCGAGGAACGTCGCCGCGGCGATCGCGGTGAGCTGCGGGGTGATCAGCCACGACACCTCGGTGTCGAGTCCGTAGGCCTCGGTGTCGGGGACGTTGTCCAGGCGCGGCAGGACGGTGTAGATGGGGTCTGCGAACAGCACCGCGAGTTGCTTGTCCTCGTAGTCGTAGTAGAACGCCGTGGCGTTGGCCTGCACGCGTCCCTCCAGCAGCGTGGCCTTGGTGCCGAGCTCGTACGCCAGCAGTTTCTCCTGCTTCACGGGGCGGTTCTGGAATGCGATGTTGGCGGGGTTGACCGGGGTCTCACCCGACTTGGCGCCGTGCGACACGCTGGCGAACAGCAAGATTTCCTCCTGCGGCCACCAGTTCAATGCCAGGCGCCAGGCGACGTTGTCCTCGTTCAGCTCGGACTCCACGAGCCCGAACCGGCCCTCCTCGATGAAGAACGTGTTGCAGTCGCCCTCGTCGATCTCGTCGGCCAGCACACCGTAGTTCTGCAGGAACAGCGCCCGGTTGGCGATGTTCACGTTGGGCAGCATGTTACCGTTGAAGTCGCGCGAACAGCCGGCGTAGTCCTGCGTGTCCTCGGTGTAGCGCAGGCCCGTGGTGACCGAGAAGTCCTCGCGCAGGCGCCACTCGGCATTGGCGAACACGCTCCAGGACTCTGTGTCGAAGTTGGCTTCGTCGCGAAACGTGCGAAACGCCTGGCTGGCGTCCACGGCCGTGTAGCCGCGGGTGTTGAAGGGCGTTCCCAGCAACGACAGTGTGCCGGCGCGCACGAGGCCCACGTTGGCGTTCTCGCCCAGCAGCGTGCGGTTGGAGTCCAGCAGTTCGTCGTTGGCGTAGTAGGCGCCGAGCAGCCAGTTGACCTTGTCCAGGCTGCCCTCGAGCCGCAACTCCTGTGAGTAGCTCTCGATCTCCCCGTCCATGTCCTGCAGCAGCAGCTCGTAGGGCGCGCCGCTGAAATCCGTAACACCCCGGCGCTTGAGATCCTGGTAGGCGCTCAGTGACACGAGACGCATGGTGTCGGTCAGTTCATAACTGACGTGCAGCGCGAGCGCGTGCAGGCGGCTGTCCTCGTCGAGGTCGCCCGGGATGCCCAGGCCCGTGCCGACATCCATGCTGCGCGGGCCGCGCGGGGCCCAGTCCGCCTCCGTGTTGTCGTTCGGCTGGTTCTGCGCCACGTAGTCGACGAGTCCGGGCGCGTTGAACGGGCTGTTGACCGTGGAGGGGCTGAGTCCGATCGCCTGCGCGGCGAGCATGTCGGACTTGTTTTCCCAGCCGTTGTAGGACGCCTCGATGAGCATCCGGTCCGTGGGTTGCCACGACAGGATGAGCCGCGCACCGCTGCGATCCACCTCGCCCAGCTCCTCGCCGCGGCTGTTCGATTCCTGCCAGCCCTCGCGGCTGCGCTCGGTGCGGAAGGCGAGACGGGCGCTCAGGCTGTCGCCCAGCGGGCCGCTGAGCATGCCCTCCAGGTTGGTTGTCTCGTAGTTGCCCAGTTCCCCGCGCACCATGCCCTCGAACTCGTCGCCCGGCTTGTTGGTCACGAGGTTGATCAGCCCCGCCGTCGTGTTGCGGCCGAACAGGGTGCCCTGCGGGCCTTTCAATACCTCGATGCGCTGCAGGTCGTACACGGGTCCGGCATTGAGCGAGGGGTAGGGGTACGCGACCTCGTCCACGTAGGTACCCACGGTCGACTTGGCCGAGACATT
Source organism: Gammaproteobacteria bacterium (assembly GCA_030428835.1). Lineage (GTDB taxonomy): Bacteria > Pseudomonadota > Gammaproteobacteria > Pseudomonadales > Halieaceae > Marimicrobium. Next base: position 3,676 of record JAUIEP010000012.1, read on the forward strand.
GATCGTGTTGAAGCCGATGCCGCGCAGCGTGTACGTGGGCACGCCCTGGTAGCTCTGCGCCACCGTGAAGCTGGGGATCACCGCCGTGATGTCCTCCACGTCGGTGATGCGCAGGCGTTCGATCTGCTCGCCGGTCATGGTCTGGATGTCCATGCCGACCTCGTTGGCCGACTGCTCGGTGCGCTGGGCGGTCACCATGATGACCTCCAGTACCGGTCGCGCCGTTTCCGCCGCGGCGGCGCTGTGGGGCGGCAGGCTGCCCAGGATTGCGGCGATTGCGATGGCCAGCGGGACGGGCCGGGAACACGGATTGCGGGATATCGGGCGCATGTAGTTATCCTTATTTGCGGAAGTTGCCGACGTGGGCGCCGGTGCTGTCGACAGTATGGACCTTCGCCGCGCTAAAACCATGACCGAATCCGGCACAGGATTGACCGTCAGCGGCAAAATGCTCTACTTTCAATGCTTTGTAAGCGAGACGCGTGACTTGCGGTGACAGGGCGGACCTCCGTACATATCAGCACCGTGAACGCCATGCTGGCGGGCTGCCGGCGGCGCGGGGTCGAGCCGGGGCGCATCATGGAACGGATCGGCGAACCCGCCGCGCTGCTTGCTGACCCGGACGCGCGCTTTCCCAAGAGCCGTATCGGCGACCTGCTGGCGGCCATTGCCGTGGAGCTGCAAGACGAAACCCTGGGTTTCCTCGAGCGGGCCACGCCGCCCGGCGGCATGGCGATGTGGGTCCATGCCTCCATCACCAGCCGCACACTGCGCGAGGCGATCGAGCGCTGGATACTGTTCTGGCACATGGTGCACCGCGAGCAGCGCACGACCCTGGCACTGGACGGCGACCAGGCGCGCATCATGACCGTGTTCAACGATGCGAGCGATCTCGACCGCAGCGCGTTCGTCACGTGGCTGATGTTCCTCATGGTGCGTTTCTCGAGCTGGCTCATCGGCAAGCCGTTGCTGCTGGACCGGCTGTGCTTCACGTTCGGCCCGCCCGCCGACCCGGATGATTTCACTGACATGTTTCCCGCAAGGCACTATTTCTCGCACACCTGCAACAGCGTCGATTTCAACCGGCGTTTCCTCGACATGGCGGTGGTCCGGACGCCCGACGATGTGCGCGCGTTCGCGCGCCAGCTGCCACACCTGATGTCGGTGCAACGCGCGGACCAGAGCATGACGGCCCGTATTCGCCGCATGGTGCAGGCGACGGGTAGCGCGGAGGCGGCCTCGCTGCAGGCCGTGGCGGTGGAGTTGGGTGTGAGTGAGGACACCATTCGGCGACGGCTCAAGAAGGAGGGCAGCTCCTTCTCCGAGATACGCGAAAGTGTGCGCCGCGATATCGCGGTCTACCACCTGGAATCCATGCAGACGTCGATCAACGCGATCGCGGATATGCTCGGTTTTTCCGAACCCAGCGCGTTCAATCGTGCCTTCAAGCGGTGGACCGGCCAGACGCCCGGTGACTTCCGCCGTGAGCACACCGCTGCGCGGCCCTAGTACCCGTCCTGTCCGCCCGGAATGCGATTCCCGGCGTACCTTCAGGGCGCGCCGCGGTAGATGTCGCCGTCCTTCATGATCATGACGATGCGCTCGCGCTCGGTGAGCAGGGCGAGGTCGGCCAGCGGGTCGCCGTCCACCAGCAGCATGTCGGCGAGCATGCCCTCGGCCAGCGTGCCGAGGTCGCCCTCGCGGCGCATGGCGAGACCGCCGTTGCGCGTGGCGCACACCAGCGCCTCGGCCGGCGAGTAGCCGTAGTAGTCCACGAAGTACTGCAGCTCGCGGGCCTGCGTGCCCTGCATGTTCCAGGTGAAGCCGTAGTCGCCGCCGATCAGGTGGCGGATGCCGCGCTTGCGCAACTCCGTGTGGGTCTTGACCGACTCCTCGATCAGGTGCCCGATGCCCATGGCCTCGGTCACCTCGCGCGGCATGCCGTGCGGCGCGCCCTCGTGCCACATGGTGTGGAAGAGGCCGATGGTCGGCGCCACGAACACGCGGTCCTTCGCTGCCTCCAGCATGTCGAGGGTCTCCTCGTCGCTGTACTCCGCGTGGTAGATCATGTCGACGCCGGCGATCAGCGAGTTGCGGATGGCGCCGATGGAGCGCGCGTGCACGTTGACCATCTTGCCGAAGGCGTGGGCCGTGTCCACGGCCATCTGGATCTCCTCCAGAGACATGGTGGTGCAGTGCGCGGGAATGTCGGGGTAGAACGGGTCGCCGGACACGTCGAGCTTGATATTGTCGCAGCCCTCGCGGCAGGCGATGCGCACCGCCTTGCGCATCTCCTCCGGCCCGTTTACGACCTGTGACGGCGAGGTGCCGGTGGACGGTTCATAGCAGTTGCGCGGGTTGTGCAGGCGGCTCTCGTCTCCCAGGCCCCCGGTGACGGTGATCTCCAGCGAGCCCGCGCGGATGCGCGGGCCGGGCAGGCGCCCGGCGTCGACCTCGTTGCGCACCGCCACGCCGAGGCGCAACTTGGCCTCCGACGCGCCGTAGGCGCTGGTGAAACCGTGTTCCAGCAGTGTCTGCGCCACGCGCGCGGTGAGGAACGCGTGTTCCTCGGGCGGCGGGGCGATGAGGTCCTCGGTGCAGGTGAAGGCGTCGAAGGACAGGTGGGCGTGACCTTCCACCATGCCCGGCATGAGGAACTTGCCCGTGCCGTCGATGACGGTATCGGCCGTGGCGCCGCTGTCGCCGGCCACGACCGACGTGATGCGATTGCCGGTCACCAGCACGTCGCCGGTGAAGGTGTCCGCTCCGGTGCCGTCGAAGATGGTTGCGTTGCGTATCAGGGTGGTGGTCATGGCGGAACTCCGGTCTGTCGCTGGTCGGTCCTGGCCTGCTATCTACGCACATGCCACGCCCGTGCGCGTGACTGTGCCGGTAACTGCTCTTGCCTGCCGCGGCGGCCCCGGGCGCGTCAGGCGCGCCCGCCGGGCGCGAATAAACGATGGCTGAAGAAGTCCTGTTCGGCGTCGCGCGTGACACAGCCGGACGTCGCCGGTTCCGGCGCGGGACGGCGGCTGCGCAGGTCGTAGGACACGAGGCGCGCGGCGAAGCGCCAGCGACCGTCCGCGCAGCGCCGGTAGCGATCGAGGTAACGCACGCACATGAAGTCCTCCTGCCAGCCGTCCGCCCCGTCGGGGATGATGTGGTAGGCCAGCGCGTAGACCTCGCCCTGCGCCTCGTCGCCGTCCACCGATACGAGGTGATTGCATACGTGGTGGCCGCTGTAGCGGATGTACGGAAAGCTCTGTTCGAGGAAGTCCACGTAGGCTCCGGCCGGGCCGTCGAACGTGTCGCCGTGGGTGTCGGTCCCGTCCTCGGTGTACAGCGAGCGCAGCAGCGCCGGGTCCTTGCGATCCACGCCGCGACAGTACAGCAGCGCGAGTTCGCGGATGTCCTCCTTCGCTTGCAGTACCGACAGGGCGTCTGGGTTGCCTGGCATGCGGGTATCCTCGCCGGAGCGCTTACAGCGCGAATGAATAGCCGCCGTTCACGGGATAGGTCTGGCCGGTTATCCAGCTCGCGGCGTCGGAACACAGGAACACGACCATGCCGCTGACATCCTGCGGCTCGCCGTAGCGGCGCAGCGCGTAGCGCGACAACTGCGCCTTCGCGCGGTCGCTCTGCAGGAAGTCCTCGAGTTCCTGGCCTTCCAGCGGCGGCACCAGGGTGGACAGCGAGACGCAGTTGGCGGTGATGCCGTAGCGCCCGGTCTCACGCGCGAGCGCCCGCATGAAGCCCGCGGCGCCGGCCTTGGCGGCGGAGTAGGCCGTGAGGCGCGCATCGCCCACGCGGCCGGCGTCGGAGATGATCGAGACGATGCGGCCGCGGCGCGCCTTGACCATGCCGGGCGCAATCGCGTGGCAACAGTTCATCACGCCGTACAGGTTGGTGTGGAAGAAACGCGCCCAGTCCTCGGGCTGTGTCTCCCAGAATTCCGGCGAGAAGCCCATGCGGCTGTCCGGTCCCGCGTTACCCGCGTTGTTGACGAGCAGGGTGATGGGTCCCAGCGCGTCGGTTGCGCCGGCCACGGCGGACGTCACGCTGTCGAGGTCGCCGACATCGGCCACGGCCGCCGCTGCGGGCACGCCGAGTGCGCGCACCTCCTCGACCACGGCCTCCGCTTTTTCCGCATCGAAGTCGTTGATGGCCACGCCGCCGGCGTTGTGCCTTGCGAGCGCCAGGGCGATGTCGCGGCCCAGGCCCTGGCCCGCGCCGCTGACGAATGCGACCTGGCCACCGAGGTCCAGCAGGTTGTCTTCGCTCATGCGCCATCCCGTTGCCACGAGGCAGACTGCGCGCCGACGTGGACTTAAGAAAACAACAGTGATGTTTAGTTGACAGCGCCATGGTAAATGCAGCTAAATCGTTTGCCAACAGTTTTTGCGCGGCGGGAGCGGGACAGTGGCGACATATGTGTTGGTGCATGGCGGCGGTCACGGCGGGTGGTGTTACCAGAGTGTGGCGCGCCTGCTGCGCGCGGCCGGTCACGAGGTGTACACACCGACACTGACGGGCCTCGGCGAGCGCGCGCACCTGGTCAGTCCGCAGGTGGATCTCGACATGCATATCACCGACGTGGTGAACGTGTTGCATTACGAGGACCTGCGCGACGTGATACTCGTGGGCCACAGTTACGGCGGCATGGTGATGACGGGCGTGGCCGATCGCGCCACCGACCGCATCGGCCACATGGTGTACCTGGACGCCGCCACACCGGAAAACGGCCAGTCCCTCGAGGATGTCGCCGGCCTGTACATGGAGCTGGCGCGCGCCGACGGGCAGGTCATCGACGGCGTCGAACTCGTGCTCTTTCCGGGCAAGGACCCGATGAACTACTTCGGCATTACCGACCCGGCGCAGATCGAGTGGATGAAGCCGAAGCTCACGCCGCACCCGTACCGCTGTTTCGAACAGAAGCTGGTGCTGGAGAACGAGGCCGCGGTGCGCGCGCTGCCGGAGACGCACATCGTGTGTACCAACACGATGGAGACCCGCGACCTCGACGCGTTGCGCGAGGCGTCGCAGGGCCGCCTGTGGGATGTGGACACCGGCCACGACCTGATGATCTCGGAACCGGAAGCCGTTGCCGAACTGCTGCTGCGGGTAGCCTGAGTTTTCTTTCGCGGGCGGGCCGCCCGCTGGCGCGCGGTCAGCCGAGCAGCCGCACGATCGCCCGGGACGCGTTGATCTTGCCCTTCCCGAAGTATTCCTCGTGGTTGATCTCGATGTTCTGCACGTCGTACAGGTAGTTGACCATGATGCCCGCCGACTGCAGCTTGCCGTTGCGCGTCAGGTCCGCGCCCCAGTGCAGTTGGTGCAGGCTGGCGCCGTTCCCCAGGTGAAAGCGCGCGACCGGGTCCACGGCCAGGCCGTTGCGTTTCTCGCGCAGCAGGTAGTGGGCGCACAATCGCATCAGCGCGGCGCGCACCTCGTCGCCGACCACCGCGCCGATCGGCTGCCTGACTTTTTCCGCGGTGTCGGCATCGACGAGCTCGGACAGGTCGGTGTCCTGCAGCCATTTCCTGAAGCCGGGGATGGGCGAGAGGGTGACGAAGGTATTCAGTGAGTCGCTTTCGCTCGCGAGGATGCTCACCACGTTCTTGATCAGGAAGTTGCCGAAGGATATGCCCGCCAGGCCGGGATGGCAGTTGCTGATGGAGTAGAAGACGACGGTCGTGGCCTGCTCGATCGGCAGCGCCGTGCGCTCCACCGCGATCAGCGGCGCAATGGAGTCGGGTATCTGGTTGGTCAGCGCGACCTCGACGAACACGATCGGATCGTCGCCCATCGCGGGGTGCAGGAACGCGAAACAGCGGCGGTCGCCCTTGAGCCGCCCGCGCAGGTCCTCCCAGCCGTTGATTTCGTGTACGGCCTCGTACGCGAAGAGTTTTTCCAGCAGGCTGGCGGGCGAGGACCAGTCGATCTGCCGCAACTCCAAAAAGCCCTTGTTGAACCAGTACACGAACAGGTGCTTGAGGTCGGAATCCACGCCGGCCAGCTGCGGTTGTTCCGGTAGCAGGTCCAGCACGTCGCCCCTCAAGCCCACCAGGGTGCTGGTGCCGCCGGGCGCCATGTTGATGCGGCGAAACAGTTTTCTTCGCGGCGCCTCCACGGCGTGGGCAATGCGCTCGAGGTTCTTCTGCGTGGGGTCCTCGCTGTAATCCTGCGAGGCGCGCAGGATGGCCGCCTGGTCCACATCGAAGTCCTGCGCGAGGCTGTTGAGGAACTGCAGTTTCTGCTCGTCGTCGAGGTGCGTGTAGCCGCTCGCGATCTCCTCCGCCAGTGCGATGCCCGAGGCCTCCCCGCGGTGCTCGATGAGATCCTTGCACAGCGTTATGAGTGACTGCGCGGTGTTGTCGAACAGGGCGTTTGCCGGCAGTTGTTTGGCCAACAGTTCCCTGCCCACGCTGATCACGGATTTCAGGGCCCTGTAGAAGGGCAGGGTAGTGGTCGTCGGGTTGTCGCCCACGCTCTTGTCGGGGGTACCAAATGGCATGTGTGTCAGGCTCTCTCTTCCAGGCGGTTGCGCGTGTGGCGGTTCGCGGGTGAACAACAGCCGCCGGCTGCGGCGCGCGGCGGTGCGGAACTCAAATGTACACCATTGTTGTATAATAAAGCATGTGGTGACCCTGTCCAGTGCCGGGTCGGACAGGCCGCGCGGGGCGCCGCAGCGACCAACGTGTGAATTTTGCGGCATTGCAGGATTGATGCCGGTCACGTGGTTCTCCGGGGGGGCCGGCCGGGGTACCCTGACGGCACAACGAATAAGAAGCCCAAGGGGATATCCGCATGCCCAGTTCGCCAAGCGGTTCGCGCGCGCTGCCGGCGCTCGCGATCCTGTTCGCCGCCGTGTCATCGCCCTCCATTGTCCACGCACAATGCCTCCCCGACCCCGCCTCGCCCGGCGCGACCGTGACCTGTGGCGGTACCGACTCCGACGGCTTCACCTCGGCCTTTGACGATCTCACGATCAATGTCGGCGGTACCGTGAACTCCCCGGGTCCCGGCTCCGCGGCTTTCGACCTGTCCGGTGCGCGCAACAGCGTGAACCTGACCGGCTCGGCCAACATCACCCCGTCGTTTGCCGCCGTCGGTATCCGCTTCCACGCCGATGACGGCGTTGCGGTCATCGGCAGCGGCGCGTCGATCAATGTCGATACCTTCACCGCGGGCGTTGTGCTGGAGGCCGATGACGCGCAGATCACCATCGACGGCAGCATCACCGGCGTCAACCTGTTGGGTCACGGCGTGCTCACGTTCAACACCGACGGCACGCAGGTCACGGTGGGGGCGACCGGCTCCGTGATCACGACGGGCGACGATTCCCGCGGCATCGACCTGCAGGCCAGCAATTCCAGCATCACCGTCGCCGGTACCGTCTCCACGTCGGGTGGGCAGACCACGGGTGACGCCGCGCACGCGCTCATCGTGGGTGACGGTAACTTCGCCACGACGGGCGGGATGATCGAGCTGCTGTCCACCGCGCAGGTCAGCACCTCCGGCGAGGGCGCGGGCGGGGTGCTGGTGGAGGGCAGTGGCCCGACCGTCAGTATTGCCCAGGGGGCGAGTGTTGCGGCGAACGGTGACATCGGCTCGATCAACGGCATTCCCTCTTTCGGCGTCGGTATGAACGCGTCGAATGGGGTCGCACAGAATGACGGCAACATCGCCGCGAACCCGGCCACCGGGTCCCTCGCCGTGTTGCTCGCCGGCACCGATTCCGTGTTCAACAACAACGCAACCGGTGTGCTGGTCGGGGGTGGCCTCGCGCCGGTCCTGCAGGTGGCTTTCGCGTTTCTCGGCGGCGCGGGTACCACCGGCACGCTGAACAACCGCGGCACCATCACGGGGTCGGTACTCTCGTTCGACGCCGCCGATGCCGTGGTCAATCACCTCGCGGGCGGTATCTCCGGTTCGATCCTGCTGGGGCCGGGTAACGATACCGTCGACCTGCAGGCCGGGGTCGGTGGCGATATCGAACTGGAGGATGGCAGCGACCGTTTGACCGTGGCGGATGCGGCGCTTACCAGCGGCACCCTGCGCGGCGGCGACGACAGCGCCCAGGCCGACGGGTTTGTCGACGTGCTCAGCGTGCAGTCCGGGGCGCGCAGTTTCGCGGCCGACCAGCTCACCGGCTGGGAGATCATCGAGCTGCCCGGCGACCCGGTTATCGGCCTGGATTTCCCGCTGCTCACGGTAAGTCCCGATGCCGGGACAGACGGGGGCAGCGGCCTGCCCTTCGGTCTCAACATCGGCGGCGAAGCGACGCTGGAGTTATTCCAGTCACTCGTCGTCGCGGGCAATGTGCAGAACAGCGGCGAGATCCGGCTCACCGGCGACGGGGTGCCGAGCACAACGCTGACCCTCAACAATGCCTACTCCGGCAGCTCCGGAATCGTCGTACTGGATGTCGTGGTGGGTGACGACGCCTCCGCCGCCGACCGGCTGGTCGTACCCGATGGCGCCGGCGTGACCGGCACTACCGGGTTGCGTATTGAAAACCTTGGCGGTCCGGGCGCGGCGACCACGGGTGACGGCATCCTCGTGGTGGAAACCCAGGGCAGCGGCGCGACCACCGCGGACGCGTTCACGCTCGACCGCCCGCTGCGCGTCGGGGACTTCGAGTACATGCTCTTGATGGGCGGGCTGGCCGACCCTGACGACGGCAACTGGTACCTGCGGTCGGCGCTGGTGCGGCCCGTGCCCGCGCTGCCGCCCGCTGGCTTACTGCTGTGCTGGCTGCTGCTGGTGCTGGCCGCGGCGCGTCGGCTGCGCGGGCACTGATACGCTGATCATGCGACGGTCGGGGTTTCCGGCTCGCGCGCCTTGCCGGCCCGTCGGCGCGATTGTTCGGGGAGTCGATCCACAATGAGGAAACTGCTTGTCGTCGCCGGCGTGGTTGTATGCCTCGCCGTGGTCAGTTCGCTGCTGCTGCGCACTGAACTGCAGCGCCTGGGTTTTGCGGTCACGCTCTTCACCGGCGCGGAACAGTACCAGAACTTCAACCGCGTGGCGCAGCTCTTCCCGACCAGCACCATGACCGCGGCGCCAACACCGCACGAGTTTCCAGCGGGGCCCGCTGCAACGCTCCCCGCGTCCTTCGACTACCGTGGTAACCGCGTTGATGTCGAGACCTTCCTCGCCGAGACCGACACCAGCGCGCTGCTGGTGCTGCACGACGGCGCGCTGGTGTTCGAGCGCTACCTGTTGACGGGCGGTCGCGACGTGCACTGGTTGTCCATGTCCGTTGCGAAGAGTTTCATTTCGGCCGGCATTGGCATCGCCGTGGATGCCGGGCTGATCGATGTCGAGCAGCCGATGACGGCGTACGTGCCGGTGCTTGCCGGCTCCGCCTACGACGGCGTGCGCGTGAAGGACGTGCTGCAGATGTCCTCCGGCGCCGCGTGGGACGAGACGTATTCCGACCTGGGTTCCGATGTCAACCGGCTCGGCCGCGTGATGGCCCTGGGCGGTTCGACCACGGAGTTCGTGGCCAACATGACCCGCGAGTACGAACCCGGCACCGTGAACCGCTATAACTCGGGCGACACGCAGGCCCTTGGTATCCTGCTGCGCACCGTGACCGGTACGTCGATCGCGGACTACCTCGAACGCCACCTGTGGCATCCCCTCGGCATGGAAAGCCCGGGCTACTGGGTCATCGACAGCGACGGCGTCGAGATGGCGTTCTTCGGGCTCAATGCCACGGCACGCGATTACGCCAGGCTGGGTGAGCTCTACCGCAACATGGGCAAGTGGGGCGACAGGCAGGTCGTTGCCGCCGGGTGGGTACAGGCGTCGGTGACCGCCGATGCGCCGCACCTGCAACCGGGCGTACACGAGGACTTCCCGCTGGGCTACGGTTACCAGTGGTGGCTGCCGGAGTCGGAAGAGGGCGAATACCTCGCGATCGGGGTCTACAACCAGTTCATCTATGTCAATTCCCGGCGCAACGTGGTCATCGTGAAACTGTCGGCGTTTTCCGACTACGCGACGTCGGACGATGAGGCGGCGTTCCGGGAAGTGGAGAGCATCGAGTTTTTCCGCGCGCTGGCGCGGCACCTGTAACGGTTCGGGCGGCGCCCGGCGCGCAGCGCGAAAACGACCGGGGTGCCGTGGCGCGGCGTGGGGCCCGACGCCGTGTCCCGTCCCACGGGCACGACGGGGGCATTGCATAGCCGCCGGTTCTGACTTAGGTTGGCGGCTTGGTCATTTACCGCAACGAGAGGAAGATCATGAAAGCGTTTGTACGTCACCTGGGCCTTGGTGCATTGGCATTGTTGCTCACGGCCTGCGCCTCGGCACCGAAGATTACCACCAACGTGAATCCCGAGACGGACTTCTCCGGCTTCAAGACGTATAACTTCGCGTCTCCCATGGGCACCGACCGGCCCAACGGCGTGCAGACCCCTCTGACCAGCATGGCCAAGGCGAGCCTGAGCCGGGCAATGGAAAGTCGCGGTTATACGTTGTCGGATGACCCCGACCTGCTCGTGAACGCGTACGTCAGTACCGAGCAGCGCATGAGCGTCGTCGAGGTGCCGAGCGATCCCTACCTGTACGGTTATCGTTACGGGCGCTACAACACCTGGGGCGGCTACACTACCCAGGTCAACGAGTACACCGAGGGTACCCTGATCCTGGACGTCATCGATGCAAGGAAGAACATGCTCGCATGGGAAGCGCATGCGGAGAAGCGCCTGAAGTCCAACGCTGACCCCATCACGCAGGAGCGGGTGGACAGCGTTATCAACCAGGTGATGGCGCAGTACCCGTTCAGCGCCGCGCCCTGAGGCCGCGGCTGCCCGCGGGGCGGGAATGACGCGTAACCACGGCGCCTGGCTCGCCCGCACAACCGAGGCGCCACTGGAGCCCGACCGGCCGCTGGTCGACCCGCACCACCACCTGTGGGACTGGCCCGGGCACCGCTACCTGCCGGACGATTTTGTCGCCGACACGCGCGGCCACAACGTGTGCCACTCCGTCTTCATCGAATGCATGGCGGGCTATCGCGCACAGGGTCCGCAGGAGCTGCGCCCGGTGGGCGAGACCGAGTGGGTGGTGGCGGTCACGCCCGGGCAGCGGCCGCTGGTCGCCGCCATCGTCGGCTTCGCGGATCTCACCCTGGGCGGCGACATCGCGCCCGTGTTACGCGCGCACCGCGAGGCCGGGGCGGGGCGCTTCCGCGGCATCCGCCACTCCTGCACCTGGGACTTCAGCGAGGAGGTGCCCAACTCACACAGCAAGGCGCCGCCGCACCTGTACCTGCGCGATGATTTCCGCGAGGGTTTCACGCAGCTCGCGCAGCAGGGCTTCCTGTTCGAGGCGTGGTGCTACCACACGCAGCTCTTCGAACTCGCGAGCCTCGCCAAGGCCTTCCCGCAGGTGACCATCGTGGCGGACCACGCGGGTGGTCCGCTGGGCATCGGCCCCTACGCCGGGCGCCGCGAGGAGGTCTTCGAACACTGGTGCCGCGGCATCGACGAGCTCGCCTCGCGGCCGAATGTCGTGATGAAACTCGGCGGCCTCGGCATGGAGATCAACGGCTTCGACTGGCACCGGCGCGAGCGCCCGCCCTCGTCGCGGGAGATGGCCGAGGCGATCAGGCCCTACGTGAGCTACTGCATCCGCCGCTTCGGTGTCGAGCGCTGCATGTTCGAGAGCAACTTCCCGGTGGATAACCTCTCGGGGCCGTACACGGTACTGTGGAACGCCTTCAAGCGGCTCGCGGGGCAGTACGGCAACGCGGCGGCGGATTTACTGCTCGCGGACAACGCGTCGCGTGTCTACGACCTGCCGGCCCGCCGCTGAGTCCCGCTCGCGCGGTCGGTGACCCTCCCGGCACCGGGCCGTGGCGGCGACAACAATAAGAAGGAGCAGGAATGGACAAGCGATCACGGATGGCACTGTTGGCCGCGGTTTTCGTGACGGCGCCGCTGCCGGGTGTCGCGGCACAGGGCGGCAAGCCCGCGCTCGAGGAAATCCTCGTCACCGCGACCAAGCGCACCGAGCGCCTGCAGGATGTGCCGCTGTCAGTGAACGTGGTCAGCGGCGACGCGCTCGAGAAGGCGCTGGAGAACGAGATCTCCCGCCTCAGCAAGTTTGTGCCCAGCTTCCGCTTCATCGACGCCGCCAACGACGTTTCGCGCAGCGTCTCCATCCGCGGTGTCGGCACCAACACCTTCAGTCGCGGTGTGGAACAGTCCGTCGGCACGCTCGTCGACGGTATCGTGGCCGATTCGCTGGCCAGCTCGCTGCTCGACTTCGGTGACGTCGAGCGCATCGAGGTGTTGCACGGCCCCCAGGGCATGTTGTTCGGCAAGAACGCCTCCGCCGGCATCGTGAACATCATCACGCGCGACCCGCAGCGCGAATTGGGCGCGGGACTGAACGGCAGCTGGGACGACGGCGACGAACGCAAGCTGAGCGGTTTCCTCACCGGCCCCCTCAACGACACGCTCGCGGGGCGCGCGTCCTTCTACGTGACGAAGCTCGACCCCTTTATCGATAACATCGGCGGGCAGGATACGAGCGACCGGGACGAGTGGGGCGCGCGGGCGAAGCTCGAGTGGCTTCCCGCGCAGGACCTGCGCGTGTTGCTGACCTACGCCCACGGCGAGCGCGAACCGCACTGCTGCGGGGCGCCCGCAATCGCGCTGACGCCCGGCGGCATAGCGGACACCGCGGGCGCGCCCACCGGCAACCAGAATGACAGGATTGCCAATAGCGCGGATTCCACCAACCACACGGAGGTCGACACCTACATCGCCAGGCTGGAGTGGACGCCGGGCAACTACAACCTTGCCAGCGTCACCTCCTTCACCGACGGCTCCGCCGATGCCGACGTGCGCCTGCTGTTCCCGCACGAGTCCGACGGCTTTCTCGATCCCAACCTCGCGCAATCCACGGTGGAGCTGTTCACACAGGAGTTTCGCGTGACGTCGCCGGGCGATGAGTTCCTCGACTGGATTGCGGGTGCGTACTACTACGACAAGCAGGAGGACGCGACACTGCTGCGCAACGCCGACCTGTTCTTCATCGGCACCGCACCCGTGCCGGACCTTATCGGCACGTCGTTGATCAACAATTCCACCTACCGGAACACGTCGGTCGCGCTGTTCGCAACGGTCACCGCGAATATCACCGATGCGTTTCGCGTGAACACCGGCCTGCGCTTCAACTACGACGACGTGCGCGTGCGACAGTTCGTGGATTTCGAGCCCACCGCGTTTCCCATCACGTCGCCGGAGGCGCCTCCCGGTACGCAGGATTCCGAGCGCGACGACACGGGCTGGTCCTGGCGCCTTTCCGCGGAGTACGACGTGGCGGACGACGCGATGCTCTATGCCAGCGTCGGCCAGGGTTACAAGGGGCCGGGCGGCAACACGTTGCCGACGGGTACGCGGGCGGCGGAACCCATCATCGACCCCGAGATCCCCACGAGCTATGAACTCGGCTTGAAGTCGCAGTGGTGGGACAGTCGCGTACGCGCCAATGTGGCGCTGTTCCACACGCGGTTCGAGGATTTCCAGACCGCGCAGGTGCGCCTCAATCCCTCCACGCAGACCCTCGATTTCTTCCTCGCCAACGCGGGCGAGCTGGAAACCCAGGGCGTGGAGCTGGACCTCGCCGTGCAGGCCAGCGACAAACTGTCGCTGACCCTGGTCGCGGCCTACATCGACGCCAAATATAACGAGTACACCGGCGCCCAGTGTTACCAGGGACAGACCGAGGCGCAGGGCTGCTTCGAGGTTGCGCCGGGTGTGCGCAGCCAGGACCTGTCGGGCACACCGCTGTGGAACTCGCCCGACCTGTCCTACACCCTCGGTGCGCAGTACGGCTTCAGCGTGTGCGATGACGTGGCGGGCTACGTCGTCGGGTCGTACACCTGGCAGGATGAGATCCTCTCGAGCGCCATCGGCAATCCCGTCTCGCGGGTCGACGATTACGGCTACACCGATCTCGCGATAGGACTGACGAGCACCGACGGCCGCTTCAGCGGCCAGTTGTTCGCCAAGAACCTGTTCGACCAGTTCTACCGCACCAGCACGGGCGAGGTGGAGGCGCTCGGCATCGCGCGCAACCACACACTGGCCTACACCTACCAGCGCAGGGTGGGGATCTCGCTGAGCTGGCGGTTGTAACCGGCCGCGGCGGGGCAGGTTACGGCCGCCTTGAATCCGCCGCGGCACACTGCTCGTATATACTGCGTTGACTACAAATCGGAGCAACCGCCAATGAGCCTGAACGTCGTCGTCTGGGGCACGGGGAACGTGGGGCGTCCCGCCATCCGGGCCGTCCTCTCCCACGCCGATCTCAACCTGGCGGGCGTCATTGTCGCCAACCCCGACAAGGCGGGTCGCGACGCGGGCGAGCTGGCGGGCCGGCCGGCCATCGGGCTCGCGGCGACCACCGACTGGCGGGCGGTGCTCGACTCGGCCCCGGACGCGGTGATCTACACCGCCTCGGCGGACACCCGCCCCGAGGAGGCGCAGGCGGACCTGCTGGCCTGCCTGGAGGCGGGCGTCAACGTGGTCTCCACCGCTTTCTACACCTTCCTGCACCCGGGCTCCGCGCCCGACGAGGCGCTGGCGCCGATCAACGCCGCCTGCGCGAAGAGCGGCGCCTCGCTGTTCGTGTCGGGCATCGACCCGGGCTGGGTGATGGACATGCTGCCGGTGGTATTGAGCGGTGCGTCCTCCGGCATCCGCGAGGTGCGCACGCGGGAGATCTTCAACTACGCCCTGTACGACCAGCCCCACGTGGTGCGCGAGGTGATCGGCTTCGGCAAGCCGCTGGACGAGCTGCCGCTCATGCTGCACGACTTCGCCATCGAGATGGTGTGGGCGCCGATGGTGCGCCTCGTCGGCGAGGGGCTGGGCAAGCCCGTCGAGGAGATACGCGTCAACGTGGAGCGCCGGCCGCTGGAGCGCACGATCGAGGTCGCAGGCATGGGCACCTTCGAGCGGGGCACGCAGGGTGCGTTTCGCTTCGAGGTGCAGGGCCTGCACGGCGGCAGGCCGCTCTATGTGCTGGAGCATGTCACGCGCATCGACGACGAGTGCGCGCCGGACTGGCCCTACCCGGCCGAGGGGCGCGGCTGCCACCAGGTGATCATATCCGGCAACCCGGACCTGCATGTCACCGTGCACGGCGAGGACCACTACGAGCCCGGCGCGGCCGGCGGCGGCAACGCCAGCGCCGCGAACTGGGTGGTGAATGCGCTGCCCGCCGTGTGCGCGGCCCGCCCCGGCGTGGTGACCGTACTCGACCTGCCGCCGGTGACCGGCGCGGCGCAGCTCCTGTAGGACACCGGATTGTGGAACATGAGCAGCGCGCGCGCCGTGTGGGGTCGAATTTATTCGACCCGCTGTGCTGCGTTCGACTCCTGCGGTCGAATGAATTCGACCCCACAGAGGGGCATACCCGACCGGCTCTGTTGGGTGAGATGCACAACCTGTGGGGTCGAATTTATTCGACCTGCTGCGCTGCATTCGACTCCTGCGGTCGAATGAATTCGACCCCACAGGGGGCCGTTACACCCCACAGCGGCCAGATCAATAACGAAACAACGAGGTGAACCAATGACTGACGAGGGTGCCATCGCCGAGGAGGCGACCGAGACCGCCGCGGAGCCGCAGGACATGGGCAGCGCCGCGGCGCAGCAGATTCCCGACACGCGCGGCATCCGGCTGGCCCGGATAGGCGGCGCGCACCTGCTGGCCTGGCTCGCGGCGATGGGCCTGTTCGCCGCGGCCGATAGCTGGAGTACGGTGACCGCGCTGCCGCTGGCCGGGTTCCTGTGCGTCATCGCCGGTGTAATCGCGGGTTTCGTCACGGCCACGCTCATCCACGAGTGGTTCCACTTCATGGGCGCGGCCAGCGCGCGGGCGGCCTACGACATCCCCGCCAGCCCGGGCCTGTTCATCTACGACTGGAAGTTTGACCAGAACAGCCTGGAGCAGTTCTACCGCATGAGCATCGCCGGCAGTATCGGCGGCGCCGTCGCGGTGCTGCTGGTCTGGTACAACCTGCCCACGGACAGCTGGGGCAGGGCGGCCTTCCACGGCGGTGCGCTCGCCGCCTTCGCTTTCGGCGCGGTGATCGAGTGGCCGGTGCTGCGCCGCACGCGCAGCAGCGGCGAACCGCTGGCGGAGTTGTCCAGGATCGATGGCGGGGTGTTGTTCAGGGCCCTGCTCACCGCCGCCGTGGCCGGCGTCGCCTGGGCCGCCTTGCTGCGCTGACCCTGCCGGGTGTAGAGCCCGCCCGGCCAGCCGCCCGATTCCCCGCCCGACGCCTTGGCCTCGCAACCCGGGCGCTGTACCCTGCATGCTCCAACCACGGGCGGCCGGTGCCGCGGGGAGTAGTGCGCGATGAAGAGACTGTTGGCCAGGCTGGCGTTGGTGGCACCGTTGTTGCTCTTTACAGTGGGTACAGCGGCTGACGATGACCCCGGATCGCGCATCCTCGTTTCCGGACAGGGCAGTGCGGACCTGAAGCCGGACCTGGCTGTACTCAACCTCACCGTGATGCGCGAGGGCAAGACCGCCCGCGCCGCGCTCGATGCCAACTCCGCCGCGATGGCCGAGGTGCTGGCGGCGATGCACAAGGCCGGCATCGAGGAGCGCGACCTGCAGACGTCGAACTTCAATATCCAGCCGCGCTACGCGCAGCCGCCGCGCCAGTCGGACGGCGAGCGCCCCCCGCCGCGCATCGTCGCCTACGTGGTGCGCAATTCCCTGAGTGTGCGGGTGCGTGACATCGACAACGTCGGGGCGATTCTCGACACGTCCGTCACGCTCGGCGTGAACGAGGGCGGCAATATCCTGTTCACCAACGACGATCCCGCCGCCGCCGTGACCAGCGCGCGCAGGGCGGCGGTCGCCGACGCACTGGACAAGGCGCGCACACTGGCTGACGCCGCCGGCGTGAAGCTCGGCGACATCCTGGAAATTTCCGAGCATTCCCAGATGCCGCGCCCTGTGCCGATGATGGACGCGGAGATGGGGCTGATGCGCGCCGCCGCGGCGCCCGTGCCGGTGGCGGCGGGGGAAAACAGCTATTCGGTGACGGTGAACCTGTCTGTCGAGATTGAGCAGTAACCTTTGGCGGCAACAACACCGTCGTCATTCCCGCGCAGGCGGGAATCCAGTGAACTATGAGTCCGGGCCGGGGCAATCCTGGATTCCCGCTTTCGCGGGAATGACAGTTCTCGCGTTTACGCCCGGGCATCTTGCGCTTCCCAACGTGTTACGCGATCCGGGTCAACGTTATTCAAACACCGATACGGCATAGTCCACCCCCATGGGCATAGAAATAGAACAAACCACCTTCACACAAGACGAGTACAGCGCCTTCCGCGCCGCCCTGGAGAGCAATCTCGCGGAACTCGGCGCGCTGCTCGACACCCCGGACTTCGCGGTCGGCCCCGGCTCCCTCGGCGCCGAGCTCGAGATGTACATCGTCGACGCCGGGGGTTACCCGCTGCACGCCAACCAGGAAATACAGGCCGCCCTCGCGGACCCGCAGCTCACGCTGGAGCTCAACCGCTACAACCTCGAGTTCAACCTGAGTCCCTACCTGCTCACCGCGCAGCCGTTCACCGCGACCGAGCAGGAGATACTGCGCAAGCTGGAGGCCCTGCGCGCGGTCGCGGCCCGCTTCAACGGGCGCATCGTGCCCATCGGCATCCTGCCCACGCTGCGCGCCTCCGACTTCGGTCCGCACTGCATCACCGACCGCAAGCGCTATCACGCGCTGGTGGCGCAGTTGCTGAAACGGCGCGGCGGCAAGTTCCGCATCGATATCCACGGCGAGGACCCGCTGCAGCTCGACATGGAGGACATCACCCTCGAGGGCGCCAACACGTCCTTCCAGGTGCACTACCGTGTCAATCCGCGGGACTTCGCCGACACGTTCAACGCCGTCCAGGTCATGACGCCGCTGGCGGTCGCGATCGGCGCCAATTCGCCGACGCTGTTCGGCCACAACCTCTGGCACGAAACCCGCGTGCCGCTGTTCAAGCAGTCGATCGATACGCGCAAGGTCGACCGCTACGGCTGGAACGAGCCGCCGCGGGTGAACTACGGCCAGGGCTGGGTGCGCGGCAGTGCGCTGGAGCTGTTCACGGAGGTGGTGCGCATCTACCCGCCGCTGCTGCCGGTGTGCGCCGCCACGGATGCCGCGGGGGAGGGGGCGCCGCCCCTGTCGGAGCTGCGCCTGCACCAGGGCACCGTGTGGCTGTGGAACCGGCCCGTGTACGACGACGTGGGCGGCGGCCAGTTGCGTATCGAGATGCGCGCGCTGCCGGCGGGGCCGACACCGCGCGACATGGTGGCCAACGCGGCGTTCCTGATCGGCCTGGCCGAGGGCATCAGGCCCCATGTGCGTGACATGCTGCCCGCCATTCCCTTCGGCATCGCCGAGTACAACTTCTACCGCGCCGCCCAGTACGGCCTGGACGCGCAACTGGTGTGGCCCGTGCACGGGCAGTCGGGTTACCGCGAGCAGTCGGTGTGCGCGGTGATCGAACGCAACCTGCCGCTGGCGGCGGAAGGCCTGGCCCGCATCGGCATCGGCCGCGACGAGATCGAATTGTACCTCGGCGAGATCGAGCGCCGCCTGGCGCGCCGCCGCACGGGCGCGAGCTGGCAGCGCGCGCGGCTCGCCGCCCTGCAGCAGAAGATGTCGAGGGAAGAGGCGCTGCACGCCATGCTGGAGGAGTTCATGACATTCAGCGCCGCCAACCTGCCGGTCGCGGAGTGGCAGCTGTGAGACGCTTCAAGTTCCTGCGCGACCTCCAGCCCGGCGACCTCGGCGACAACGCCGAACAGTTCCTCGAGCGGCATGCGAGCCCCCTGTGCATCTTTATCGAGGGCGAGGACAGCGCGCGCACGCGCGCGTTCGTGACACTCTCCCACGGTAACGAGCCGTCCGGCCTGCTGGCGCTGTTCCGCTGGCTCCAGTCCGGCCGCCGGCCGGCCGTCAACGTGGTGTGTATCGTGCCCTCCGTGGCGGCGGCGCTGGCGGAGCCGCGCTTCACCCACCGCATGCTGCCGCGCGCCCGTGACCTGAACCGCTGCTTCAAGCCGCCGTTCGACGACGCCCAGGGCGCGCTGGCGGAGGAGATCCTCGAGATTCTCAAGGTGCACCACCCGGAAGCGGTGGTCGACATGCACAATACCTCCGGCTCCGGCCCGTCCTTCGGCGTGTGCACCTTCGAGGACCGGCAGCACGATGCGCTGGTGAGCCTGTTCACCCGGCGCCTCATCGTCTCCAACCTGGATCTCGGGGCACTCATGGATATCAGCGAGTACAGCTACCCCACGGTGACGGTCGAGGTCGGCGGCCGCGAGGACGAGGAGGCCCACGCGCTGGCCTGGGAGGGCCTGTGTCGCTACTTCGAGGCCGATGACCTGTTCGCCGTGCCCGACGCGGACTGGGGTATCGAACTGCTGCGCGACCCGATTCGGCTCGAGCTGCGCGACAACGTGACGCTCACGTACGACGAGACCCCGCAGGTGAACTACGACGTCACCCTGCGCAAGGACATCGAGCACCACAACTTCGGCGCCGTCACGCCCGACACGGCGCTCGGCTGGGCGGAGGGCCCGGTCACGCGCCTGTTCACCGCGCAGGACATGGGCGGGCGCTGTGCGCTCGCGCAGATCGTGCGCCTCGAGAACGGCATCCTGTACCCCGCGCGTCCCCTGAAGCTGTTCATGATCACCACCAACGCGACGATCGCCGAGACGGACTGCCTGTTTTACGCCGTGGCCGACGACGGCACCGCGCTCGGGGCGGTGTAGCGGCCGTGCGGTATGCGGGCAGCTGCCATTGCGGCGCGGTGCGTTTCGAGATCGAGGCGCCGCCGGTGCTGGAGGTGGAGCGCTGCAACTGTTCGATCTGCGCCAAGTCCGGTTACCTGCACCTGATCCTGCCGCTGTCGAAGTTCCGGTTGATCGAGGGCGATGCGTCGCTCACCACGTATACGTTCAACTCGGGCGTGGCGCGGCACACGTTCTGCAAGGTCTGTGGTATCAAGCCCTTTTACACGCCGCGTTCCAATCCCGACGGCGTCGACGTCAACGTCAATTGCCTGGATACCGAGCCCGAAGAGGTCAGGGTGGTCGACTTCGACGGCAGGCACTGGGAGCAACACGCCCACACCCTTGCGCACAAGAGCAAGGACACCGGCTGATTTTCATTCAACACTGCATCGAGGTATGACCATGCGCATCGGACTTTTTGTCGGCACCACCGAAGAAACCACCCACGGCCTCTCCGGGCTCGTGGACTTCGCGAAGGACGCGGAGGCACGCGGCTTCGACACGCTGTGGGTGCCGAACATTTTCGGCCTCGACGGCGTGGGCGCCTGCGCGCTGCTCGGCTGGGAGACGGACCACATCGAACTCGGCACGGCGGTGACGCCCACCTACCCGCGGCACCCGGCGGCGCTGGCGCAACAGGCGCTGACCACGCAGGTGGCGTGCTCGGACCGCTTCGCGCTCGGTATCGGGTTGTCGCACCAGATCGTGATCGAGGGCATGTTCGGCCTGTCCTACGACAAGCCGGCGAAGCACATGGCGGAGTACCTCGCGATACTGGCGCCGCTGTTGCGCGGCGAGGCGGTGGACTTTGCCGGGGAGCAGCTCACGGCCAAGCTGGCCCTGGCGATCCCCGAGGCGGGTGAGGTGCCGCTGCTGGTCGCGGCCCTCGGCCCCACCATGCTGCGACTCGCCGGCACCCATGCCCACGGCACCTCGACCTGGATGACGGGGCCGAACACGATCCGCGACTATATCGTCCCGCACATCAGCGCCGCGGCCGAAGCCGCCGGCAAGCCCGCGCCGCGTATCGTCTGCGGGCTGCCCGTGTGCCTCACCGACGACCCCGCCGCCGCACGGGCCAGGATCGCCGAGGATCTCTCCGTGTACGGCATGCTGCCGTCCTACCGCGCCATGCTGGACCGGGAGGGCGTGGAGGGGCCGGCCGACCTCGCGATCGTCGGCGACGAGGCGGCCTTGCGGGAGGCCATCCAGGGCCTGCGCGATGCCGGGGTGACCGACTTCAACGCGGCGGTCATCGCGGGTCCCGGCGGCAGCGTGGAGGCGACCCTGGACGTGCTGCAGTCGGAGTTGGGCGGCTGAACGCCGCGATGGCGGGTTGCACACTCTGGGGTGTGACCGCCTCGCCCTACCTCCTGAAGATGCAGGCGCTGCTGGATGGCGCCGGTGTCGACTGGCAGCGCTGGCCGGAGCAGGCGTCGCGACCACAGGCCCTGCGCACGGCGCTGCGCCTGCGCCGGGCACAGCGCGAGCGCGCCGTGCGCCGCTACCCCGCGATGGACCCCGCGCTCGACGAGTATCCCGCTGTGCCGTATTACACGTTTGACGGCACCACCTTCTATTACGATTCGACCGGGCTGGCCCTGCACCTTGATGCCGAGGGTCGCGGCGACCACCCGGGCCCGGTGCCCGGGGACCCGGCTCTCGCGTTCATCTGCCACCTCATCGACGAGGCGTTCGACGAGTTCGGCCTGTACATGGTGCACCACCAGCGCTGGGTGACCTCGGCGACCACCACGCGCATGGGGCAGCGCACGGCGCGCGAGTTCGCACCGCTGCTGCCGCCCGGCCTCGGCCCGCTTCTCGCGCGCAGGCTGTACCGGCGCCAGGCCAGGCGCTGCCCCTACCTGTTCAGCGTGGCGCCTGACGGCTTCGACTGCGGTATGCCGGCCGCGCGCACGCCGCCGGCGCGCCCCGGATTCCCGCCCACCCACACACTGCTGGAAGAGGCCTGGCGTGACTACGTGGCGGCTGTCGAGTCGCTGCTGGCCGACCAGCCCTACCTGCTGGGGCAGCGCTTTACCCTGGCCGATGCCAGTGCCTACGGCCAGCTCGCCATGAACCTCGTCGACGGCATCACGGCCCGGAACCTGCGCCGGGACGCCCCGCGCACCCACGCGTGGCTGTGCGCCATAGCGGCGGGCGAGCACGCCGGTGCCCGCGGTGAGTCGCAGTGCAGCCCGGCGCTGCGGCCGCTGCTCGATGTTATCGGCGCCACCTTCATGCCCTTGATGGCGCAGAACAGCGCCGCCTGGGAGGCGGCCGTCGCCGCCGGGGAGACCATGTTTAACGAGGCGGCCTTCGACGCCGGTCGCGCCCTGTACGACGGCGCGCTGCGCGGCCACCCCTTTCGCGCCGTGGCCAAGACCTTCCAGGTGGCCGTATGGCGCGAGTTGCGCGGGCGCTGGGCCGCGCTTCCCGCGGCGGGCCGGCGCCAGCTCGTGGACCTCGGGCTACCGGCGACCGACCTGCTTGAGTAGGGGACCTGTCGCCCCATCAGGCGGGTCTGTCGCGCTGCTCGAATTTAGTGGCTTTTAGGGCTTGCAATCCGATTCCAAACCACTGAGTATATATACAGTACTTTTACAGTGCAGCTGCACAGGCCTCCGGTTCGGCAGAGACAGAGAGACAGCCAGAGACAGAGAGACAGCCAGAGACAAGGCAGGGGCCGGCAGCATAAGAACAACAGGTCTTCGGGCAACAGTTGCATCACGCATCATTCAAAAGGCAAACGAGGGGTCAATCATGGACGTCAACAAGGAAAAAGCACTGGAAGCGGCGCTGGGTCAGATCGAGCGCCAGTTCGGCAAGGGTACGGTCATGCGCATGGGCGACCGGGAGCACGTGGCGATTCCCGCCATCTCCACCGGTTCCCTGGGACTGGACATCGCGCTGGGCATCGGCGGCCTGCCGCGCGGCCGCATCTGCGAGATCTACGGCCCGGAATCCTCCGGCAAGACGACCCTCACCCTGCAGGTGATCGCCGAGGCCCAGAAGTCGGGCGGCACGGCGGCCTTCATCGACGCCGAGCACGCCCTGGACCCCATCTACGCCGAGAAACTGGGTGTGGAGATGGATGACCTCATCGTGTCCCAGCCGGACACCGGCGAGCAGGCGCTGGAAGTCGCCGAGATGCTGGTGCGCTCCGGCGCGGTGGACGTACTGGTGGTCGATTCCGTGGCGGCCCTCACGCCGAAGGCGGAGATCGAGGGCGAAATGGGCGACTCCCACGTCGGCCTGCAGGCCCGCCTCCTCAGCCAGGCCATGCGCAAGCTCACCGGCGCGATCAAGCAGACCAACTGCCTGGTCATCTTCATCAACCAGATCCGCATGAAGATCGGCGTGATGTTCGGCAGCCCCGAGACGACCACCGGCGGCAACGCGCTCAAGTTCTACTCTTCCGTGCGTCTCGATATCCGCCGCATCGGCGCGGTCAAGGACGGCGACGAGGTCGTGGGCAACGAGACCCGCGTGAAGGTGGTGAAGAACAAGGTCTCACCGCCGTTCAAGCAGGCGGAGTTCCAGATCATGTACGGCCACGGCATTTACCGCATGGGCGAGGTGATCGACTGGGGTGTGAAGCAGAACCTCGTCGAGAAGTCCGGCGCATGGTACTCCTACAAGGGCGACAAGATCGGCCAGGGCAAGGCCAACGCGGCCAAGTTCCTCAGCGATAATCCCGCCGTGGCGAGCGAGATCGAGGGCGAGATTCGCGCCCAGCTCATGGCCAGCAGCGTGCCGACCAGGGAGAAGCCCGCGGCCGCGGCCGAAGACAAGGACAGCGAGTTAACGGTCGGGGAGGAGTAATCCTCCCTGTTTTTTCTTTCGAATCGTCCAGGTCCATGACGTTTCCCACTGGCGCCGGGTACCCACTTTACCCACCCTCGCACCCGGCGCCATTTTTTGTTTTTCCCAGCCACCGTGCAGATGGTCGCTGACGCCTCCGACGAGATCACGCGGGACGACATCAACCCCGCGGACATCCGCCTTGCGGCGATGAACCTGCTGGCCCGCCGCGAGCATTCGCTCAGGGAACTGCAGCAGAAACTGCGCCGGCGTTTTCCCGACCCCGAACTGGTTGCCGCGGAGTTGGATCGCCTGGTCGAGGAAAACCTGCAATCGGACAGTCGCTATGCGCAGAGCTATGTACGCCAGCGCGCGGGCAGGGGCTTCGGGCCGTTGCGGGTGCGCGGGGAGATGCGCGAGCGGGGCATTGCCGACACCGCAATCGAACTCGCTTTCGCGGAGGCGGAGGTGGACTGGGCCGCCGTCGCGCGCGAGGTGTACAGCAAGAAGTTCGGCAGCGCACCACCGGGAGACATGAAGGAGCGCGCGCGGCGCGCGCGTTTCATGCAGTATCGCGGGTTTTCCGCGGAAGAGTACGGCTGTCTCGATGAGTAGGCCCCGTGAGTAGGTAAGCCGCTCACCCGCCCTGCAGGCGTTCCTCCACGAAATCCAGCCGGTCCTGGCCGAAGAACATCTCGTCGCCCATGTACATGGTCGGTGCGCCGAAGGTGCCGCGCGCCACGGCGGCCTCAGTGTTGTCGATCAGCGCCTGCTTGATTTCCGGGTCCTGGCTCAGTTCCAGCAGGGTGTGCGTATCGAGCCCGGCGTCGCCGAGAACCCTGGCGATCACCGCCATATCACCCATGTTTTCCTCCTGCTGCCACATCGCGTCGTAGACCACGTCAAGATATCGGTCGAAACAGCCCATGCGTTGCGCCGCGATAGCGCCGCGCATCAGCGGCAGGGTTTTGATCGGGAAGAATGGGTTGAAGTTCAGAGTCACGCCGTAGCGCTCACAGAAACGGGGCAGGTCGTGGGTCGCCATATAGGCGCCCTTGGCGGGTATGGTCACCGGCGAGACGTTGTCCGTCGCCTTGAACACGCCGCCAAGCAACATCGGTATGTACGTGATCTCGAGATCGTACCGCTGCCTGAGTTGCAGCAGCCGTTTGTGCGCGAGGTAGGCGGTGGGGCTGCCGAAGTCGAAATAGAAATCCAGTTGTTTGCTCACGGTCAGCTCCTCGTTGGCCTGACAGGGTGGACCGTGGCTGAATATAGTTCTAATTTAGAACCATATCAAGCGGCCCGACCGCGAGCGGCGGGAATGAGGTACGCTTGTCACAGGGCCGATTCCGGCGCGCTCGCAGTTCGGCGCGCGTCCGACCGCGGCTGAAGAGGTGTGATTCCTTGGAAGAGTTTTTACAGGACGACCTGGCGATCGTCGCCGTTCCCATCTACGCGCTGGCCATCTTCCTGGAGATGCGCTGGAGCAGGAAGCGTGATCCGTCGCTGTACCGGCGCGATGACCTGATCGCCTCGCTCGCCATGGGCGCGCTGTCGATCATCGTCGAGATACTGCCGCGGCTCGCGGCGCTCGCGGTGATGTGGCAACTGCATGAATGGAGTCCGCTCAGGGATGTCGTGGGGCGCCAGTGGTGGGCCTGGCTTGCGCTGTTCTTCCTGGATGACCTCTCCTATTACTGGTTCCACCGCAGCAATCACGAGGTGCGGCTACTGTGGGCGGGCCACGTCAACCATCACTCGTCGCAACATATGAATTTCGGCACGGCACTGCGCCAGGGTGTGGGGGAGCGCCTGCACAAGTTTCTCTTCTGGTTGTGGCTGCCGCTGCTCGGTTTCGACCCGGCGATGATCATCACCATGATCAGCCTCAGCCTGTTCTACCAGTTCTGGATTCACACCAAGGCCGTACACCGCCTGCACCCGTGGGTAGAGGCGGTGTTCAATACGCCCTCGCATCACCGTGTACACCACGGCTCCAACGTGCGCTATCTCGACCGCAATCACGGCGGTGTGCTGATTATCTGGGACAGGCTGTTCGGCACCTTCAGTCCCGAGCGGGACGATGAACCGGTGGTGTACGGACTCACCAGCAACATCGGGACCGACAGCATCCCGGTGGTCGCCACCCACGAGTACGTGTCGATCTGGCGTGACCTCAAGCGCGCCGACAACTGGCGCGACCGGCTGCGCTACCTGTTTCTCGCGCCGGGCTGGAGCCACGACGGGCCCGACAAGCGCGCCAATACACTGCGCGCGAAGGCCCTGTAGGGTCGAATTCATTCGACAGGTAACCGGGCTTGCAGTGGCAGCAGGTGTTCGTATTGAGAGCGGCGTCCTGCGTCGAATAAATTCGACCCTACGGGGAGCCGGGGTCGAGTGAATTCGATCCCACAGCGCGCGAGGCCCCTGTAGGGTCGAATTCATTCGACAGGTGACCGGGCTTGCACTGGCAACGGGTGTTCGTATTGAGAGCGGCGTTCCGCGTCGAATAAATTCGACCCTACAGGGTGCTCAGGTCGAATAAATTCGATCCCGCAGTTTGTCTGCTGCCGGATCTACTCAAGCGCCATCCCCGGCAGGAACTTGCTCACCAGCACGACCTTGCCGTGCTGCTCGCTGCACCAGCGCAGGCCGTCGCGCAGGGTGTCGAACACGAGCTGGTCCTCCCCCGAGATGATCGTACAGGTGGCGTGGGTCTCGACGTGCAGGCCGTCGACGCCATTGAGGAACGCGATGAACGCCTTGATCGGGGGAATGTAGTCCGGGTTGAAGGGGTACAGGCTGAGTTCTGCGGTCAGGATCATTCGTATTCTCTTGTCAGTGCTCGGCCAGCAGCGGTTGCACGACCTGTTCCGCGTACAGCCTGATGCTGGCCCACGCGGCGTCAAGGGGCATGCCGCCGACGAGTGGGTGAATTGCGCCATAGAAATCGGGTCGGTCGCGGTGGCGTCGCCTGCACTCGGCAGGTGTAATGATCTCGTAGCGCTTCTCCTCGCGCAGCGCCGCCACGGAATCGGAATGGAACTCGAGCGGGCGCTTCACGCCCTCGGTCTTCCAGCTCGAGTATTCCACGACCTCGTTGAGGAAGTATTCGCCGTAGGCTGCCCACGCGGCGTCCGGGTCCTCGTGGATGAACAGAATGGAGAAGTCCTGCGGCGGTGAATGCGTGAAGCCGACCGTGCCGTGTTTCTCGCACTCGGCGTGGTAGTAGGCTTCCAGTTCAGGGTCGGCGACCGGTGGTGAAAAGGGCAGGCCGAGCCGCGCCGCGCGGCGCGCCGCGGGCCTGCTCATGCCGCCGACCAGGAAGAACGGGTGCGGCCGGGCGCAGGGTTTCGGCGTAACGTTCACCATCCGGCCGTTGTACTCGAAGGGCTCGTCGCCCCAGGCCTTGAGCAGGGTCTCCAGCACATGGTCCATCCACTCGCCGCGCCCCTCGAAGGGCTTGTTGGCGATGTGGAACTCGATCTCGCGGTAGCCCATGCCGGCAATGAAGGTAAGCCTGCCGTTGCTTAACAGGTCGACCACCGCGATGTCCTCCGCCAGCCTGACCGGGTCGTACAGGGCCACCAGCAGCGCACCGATACTGATATTGCAGCGCTGCGTGCGCGCCGCGATGGCGGCGGCCAGGGTGAGGGGCGACGGCAGCCAGCCGTTCTCCGCGACGTGGTGCTCTTCGACGTTGACGCCGGAGAATCCCATGCTGTCGGCGTAGGCCGCCATTTCGACAGCGGCCTGGTAGCGCTGCGCCCGGCGCGCCGGGTCGGGTTCCGCGCCGGTCAGGTTGAGTCGCAGGTTCGCGCTGATGTCCATGGGTCTTGTCTCTCGCAACGGGACGGGCAGTGTAGCAAAGCCGGTCGCCCGCCGGTGACCCCCAGGGCCCGGTGCCGAAGGCGCGCAGGTGTTTGCCTTGCGGCGCGGGTGCGCCGACGTCGAGACACGGCGCGTCGACTGGTCTATGGTTAGTGTTTCGCAATCGTTGAGGAAAAAGTCCGCCATGTCGATGAACCGTCGTGAATTCACCCTGGGCACCGCAGCGGTGCTCGGAGCGCTCGCTTTCCCACCCGCCGGCCGCGCCGCGGAGGTCAACCGGCGCTGGGTCCTGGCCTCGCGGCCGGTGGGCAAACCCACCGTGGACAACTTCCGCCTGGAGACAACACCTGTTCCGACCGTGGGCGACGGCGAAGTCCTGCTGAAGACGCGCTACCTGTCGCTCGACCCCTACATGCGCGGTCGCATGAGTGCGGGGCCCAGCTACGCCGCCAACGTCAAGCTCGACAACGTGATGGTGGGCGGTACGGTCAGCGAGGTGGTGGAGTCCAACATCCCGCGCTTCAAGCAAGGCGACCTGGTGAACGCCTTCTCCGGCTGGCAGGACTACGCCGTGTCCAGCGGCGTCGAATTGCTCAAGCTCGACAAGCGTATCGAGAAGCCCTCCTACGCGCTCGGCGTGCTTGGCATGCCCGGCCTCACGGCCTACGTGGGGCTGCTCGATATCGGCGAACCGAAGGAGGGCGAGACCGTGGTGCTTGCCGCATCGACCGGCGCTGTGGGCTCCGTGGTCGGCCAGATAGCAAAGTTGAAGGGCTGTCGCGTGGTGGGAATCGCGGGCGCGAAGGAGAAGTGCGAATACGCCGTCAAGGAACTGGGATACGACGCCTGCATCAGCCATTACGACGACGATATGGCGGCGCAACTCAAGGCCGCGTGCCCCGACGGCATCGATGTCTACTTCGAGAATGTCGGCGGCAGTTCCTGGGAAGCGGTCATGCCGTTGCTCAACACGTTTGCGCGGGTGCCCGTCTGCGGTCTGATCGCGCATTACAACCAGACGGAATTGCCGCCCGGGCCGGATCGCATGGTCGCGCTGCAGCAGATGATCCTGACGCGCAGCATCAAGATGCAGGGTTTTATTGTCAGCAATTACTACAACCGCCTGGGCGCTTTCACGCAGGATATGACCAACTGGCTCGCGCAGGGCAAGATCACCTACCGCGAAGACGTGGTGGAGGGCCTTGAAAACGCGCCCGACGCCTTCCTCGGCCTGTTCAGCGGCGCCAACTTCGGCAAGCTGGTGGTCAAGGTCAGCTAGGCACCATGCCCACGGAGCAAGCGGCGACAGCCAGCGCCACGTGAGTGCCACCCTGCACGTCGCGACCACGCCGTGGTCATGGTCAGCCGTCGCGGACGCCGAGGCGCTGTGTCGCCAGGCGGAACAGGCGGAGGCCCTCGGCCTGCATTCCCTGTGGTTGCCGGAAAACCATTTCAGCGGCGAACGGGCCATCCCGTCGCCGGTCACGCTGCTGGCGGCCGTGGCGGCGCGCACCCGGCGCATCGGCCTCGGTACCACCTCTTACCTGTTGCCCATCCGCAACCCCATCCTCGCCGCCGAGGAGATCGCGGTACTGGATCGCCTGTCGGGCGGTCGCGTGATCCTGGGGGTCGGGCGCGGCATACAACCGGAGATGTTCGACGCGTTCGATATCGACACGGCGGACAAGCGCAGCCTGTTCGCGCGCCACCTGGCCGTCATGCAGGGGGCCTGGCGCGGCGAAGCCCTCACCGCGCATGAGGGCGGCAAGCCGGTCACCCTCGCGCCGCTGCCCGTGCAGCGGCCCTCGCCCCCGATCTGGGTCGCCGCGTTCGGCCCGCTGGCGCTGCGGCAGGTGGCCTCGCTGGGCCTGCCGTATCTCGCGTCCCCCGTCGAATCGCTGCACGCACTGGAGAACAACTACCGCGTTTACCACGAGCACATGGCACAGGCGGGCATGGCGCGACAGGACGTCGTGCCCGTGATGCGCACGGTCTATGTCAGCGAGAGCGACGCGGTGACGCGCGGTTTGCGCGAGCGACTCGACCGCGCGGTCCCCGCGGCCATGCGCGAGAAGGCCGCGGGCGTCGAGCAGTGGAGCATCGTGGGTGACAGCGCCTACGTGCGGGAACGCCTGGCGCAGTACCGCGAGAGCCTCGGCGTCAGCCACCTCATCCTGCGCGGCGGCTTACCGGGTATCGACGAGGCGGACGAGGTGCGCAGCGCCGCCCGGGTGGTGGAACTGGCGGCGTCGCTCTAGTCCGCCCGCCCCGGCGTGTGCGGCCGGTACTTCTCCAGCGCGGGTGCCAGCCGGTCGAACCCCTTGTAGTGCGCAAGCGGCGCGGGCGTCGCGGCAATGGCGTCGAACAGCGCCCGCAGCGCGCCGGGTGTCTGTGCCAGGCTTGCGAGCGGGTGCAGGTACACCCGGATGGTAAAGGCGATGGCGCCGCTTGCAGGCAGGCGGCGCAGCGACTGCCGCTCTGTGCGGTAGAACAGCGGCGTCTGCGCCCCCGCGGGTGCGCGCGTGTCGGGGTCGGGGTGCAGCGCGTCGTCACCCTGCAGTGACCAGTTGTAGCGCACCACGGGATGTTCGGGCCGCAGGTGCGCCAAGAAGCGTTTCACGCTCGGCGTCAGCGCCGCATCGAAGCCCGGAATCGGCCCGTGGATGGCGGCGAGGGAGCAGCCGAATTTCTCGGCCAGTCGCCAGTGACTCGGGCTGCACAGGGTGGCCGCCACGAGGCGGTAATCGTCGCCCGCGGGCGCCATGAGCACGATGTCGTCCGCTACCCAGAGGCCGGCCTGCCACAGCGGCTCGTCCCCGGCGAGCGTGAACGCGAGCCCGGCCGGCAGGAACAGCAGTGCGCCATCGCGGATGGCGAACCAGTCGCGCTGTTCGCCGGTGAGGTGGGCGAGCAGCAGGTCCGCGAACTCGCGCTGCGCCGGCAGGGAGGCCGGGTCGCTGCGGTACACGTCCGCCGCGCAGCGCTCACGCTCGGCCAGTTTGTGGGCGTGGTACCGCGGCAGGTCGCTGTCGGTCTCTATCCACGGCCTGTCGCCGAGGGGTGACAGGCCCATCTGCAGCACGTGGGGCGACTCGAGATGTGGCAGGTAGGGCGGCGCGCGCAGATCCGGCGGCTCGACCGCGCTCACAGGATCAGCGCCACCATGCAGCCCGTCATGCAGGTGGCCAGCAGGCCCGAGAGGATGGAGCGCGGCGCCAGCGCGAGGATGTCCGCGGTGCGCCCCGGGCAGAGCGCCGTCAGTCCCCCGATCATGATGCCGAGGCTGCCGAAGTTGGCGAAACCGCAGAGGGAATAGGTCAGGATAAGCTCGCTCTTTGCGCTGAGTACCCCCGGTTCGACGCCCGCGAGGTTCAGGTAGGCCACCAGCTCGTTGATGAACAGCTTGGTCGCCAGCAGTTCCCCCGCGGCGGTGGCTTCGGCCCACGGGATGCCGGTGAGCCAGGCCAGTGGCGCGAAGACTTTGCCAAAGACTCCGATCAGTGTCAGGGGAGCGCCGCCCGTCGGCACCAGGCCCAGGACCAGGTCGACGAGATGCACCAGCGCCACGAACACGATCAGCATGCCGACGATGTTCGCGAGCAGGCGCAGGCCCTCGTTCGTGCCGCTGACGATCGCGTCCATGCTGCCCTTGTAGGGCGAACCGGCGGAGAGCGGTTCCTCGCTCGCGCCGCGCGCTGGCGGCACCATCACGGCGGCGAGCAGGATGGCGGCCGGCGCACTGATCAGCGACGCGACCAGGATGTGGCTCAGCGCCGTCGGTATCGTGGCGGCGAGTATGCCGGCGTACAGGCCCAGCACGGTGCCCGCCACGGTCGCCATGCCGCAGCTCATCAGCATGAACAGCTCGCTGCGCGACATCGTGGCCAGGTGCGGCTTCACGAGCAGCGGCGATTCCACCATGCCGACAAACACGGAAGCCGCGCTGCCCATGCTGACGGCGCCGGACAGGCCCATGGAACGGCGCAACAGTTTCGCCAGGGCACCGATCACGACGGGTATGACCCGCCAGTGCCAGAGCAGGGCACTCAACGCGGCGAACACGATGACGATGGGCAGTGCGCGAAACGCCAGCACGAAACTGCTCGCGGCATCGGTCACGGTATAGGGCGCCGGGCCGCCGCCGAGGAAGCCGAACACCATCGCGGTACCCTTGCCGGTTGCCTCCTCGATAGCGAGCACCAGGCGGTTGATGACGAGCAGGGCATCTTGCAGCAGGGGCACTTTCAGCAGCAGTGCGCCGAGGGCCACCTGCGCGATCAGTCCCGTGACGACCAGCCGCAGTGGAAAAGACCGCCGCCGCTCGCTCACGAGCCAGGCGATCAGGATGATGACGGGCAGTCCCAGCAGGGCCTGGTTCATGGCGTGTTCTTCCGTGCTTGTTCGCACGACGTTAGATGACGGTCCTGTAAAAGTCCACCGACGGGGTCGCAGTTCGAGAGTTTGAATTACTAGCCGCCCGGCTCCTGATTTGCGCTGCGGGTTGTTGCCGCGGCGGCGCTGGTTCATGCTTGCGCGTCTGAGATCAGGAGGAACGGCCATGCTATCCAGGTTCGACGACTATCCCATTCACCAGACCGCCGACCCGGTTTTCCACACGGCTACCAGCGACCGCTTTCACTACGACCGCTACTGGTACAACGCGCATGCGCGGGACGGCAGTTTCTACTTCGGTGTGGCGATGGGACGCTATCCCAACCTGGGCGTACTGGACTGCGCCCTGAGCCTCGCCATCGGCGGTGAGCAGTTCTGTTTTCACGGCTCGCGCCGGGCGCCCAGTGAACCCACGGACACCACCGTCGGCCCCTTTACACTGGAGATTCTCGAGCCGATGGGGCGGCACCGCGTCGCCATTGCGCCGAATGATACAGGCATCGAGTGCGAGCTGATCTTCACACCCCGCACGGCGTGCATAGAAGAGGGCAGGCAGACCCTGCGCAACGAGCGCCACGTGGTGATGGATGCGACGCGCCTGGACCAGTTCGGGTTCTGGTCCGGCTGGATTCGCTACGACGGCAGGGAACTCACCGTCGACGGCAGCACGACCTTCGGGCTCAAGGATCGCTCCTGGGGCATACGGCCCGTCGGCGAGGCGTACTCCGGCGGCGCTCCGCTGGCCCAGTTCCAGGCGGTGCACTTCTGCTGGATGCCGATCCACTGGGAAGACGAGTGCAGCCTGGCGGGCTGGTTCGAAGACGAGTCGGGCCACCAGTGGCACGCCGACCAGGGCTTCCTGCCGGTCTACCCGGGCATGGGGGATATCCCGGGCACCGTCGACCCGGCGTCACGCACCTGGCAGGGCGTGGTCGATTACGACTTCGACCTGCACCCGGGTACGCGGCGTGCGCGTGCGGCCACCGTGACCATGAACGATCGCAGCGGCGAGAGCATGGTGGTAACCCTGGAGCCCGTGATGGTGCATCGCATGAAGGGCCTGGGTTACCAGCACCCCAAATGGGGTCACGGCAAGTTCCTGGGCGAGCTCGTGTTCGAGGGCGAACACTTCAAGGACAGCGACCTCGACCCGCTGGCGTTGGAAAACCTGCATATCCAGCAGGTCGTGAAGGCCACCTGCGGTGATCGTGTCGGTCACGGCGTGCTGGAACAGATGCATATCGGCCCACACGCGAAGCTCGGCTTTGCCGATTGGTTCGACGGCGCGAAATAGAAAAGTGCCCTCGCGCGACGGCGCGCGTTTCCCTATACTGCCGTCCACACGCGTGTACTGCTGACGGGAGAAATCGCCATGGCTTCATCATCGCTGGCGCTAAGGCTGCTCAAGTGGCTGTTCATCCTCTTTCTCCTCTGGCTCGCGTTCTCTCTGTTCATGGCCTGGCGTATAGGCGCCTGGAACCTGATTTTCCCCAATACCGATCACGACACGGTGGCGCCCGCGCTGCCGAGTGACCTGGCGTCACCCGCGGTCCTCGTGTTCACGAAGACCAATGGCTTCCGCCACAAGGACGGCATCGCCGGTGGCAGCGAAGTGCTCGCCGAACTGATCGGCAAGCGCGGCTGGGGCCTCTTCCACACCGAAAACGGCGCGGTGTTCAACAGCGAGGATCTCGCGCGCTTCGATGCCGTGGTGTTCCTGAATGCCTCCGGCGACATGCTGGACGGTGCGCAGGAGAAGGTGTTCGAGCGCTGGATGGAGGAGGGCGGCAGCTGGCTGGGCGTGCACGCCGCGGGTGACGGGTCGCACCTCACCTGGCAGTGGTACCGCGACAACCTGATCGGGGCGGATTTCACGGCGCACATCATGGGACCGCAATTCCAGTTTGCCAATGTGATTCTCGAGAACCACGGACACCCGGTACTGGCCGGCGTCCCCGATGTCTGGCAGCACGAGGAGGAGTGGTATTCCTGGGCGAGCAGCCCGCGCCTGGAGGGCTTCACCGTTCTCGCGACCCTGGACGAGGACTCCTACTCCCCCGTGCAGAACATGTGGTGGAGTGAAACGGATCTCAGTATGGGCGATCACCCGGTGGTGTGGTCCAACTGTGTCGGCGCCGGGCGTTCAGTCTACGCCGCCATGGGACACAAGGCGGAGGCCTTCCGCCAGCCCCAGGTGAAGCGCATCATCGCGAACGCCCTCGACTGGCTGGTGACCGATGGGGGCACCTGCGAGGCCGCCGCGCTCGCGGAGTGACGCGCTAGAGTTCTATCACCTGCGTCGTGAGCGGCGCGATCTCTTCTTCCGCCAACTGGAAGCGCCAGAACATCACGCCGTACGGCCGGCCCTCCGTGTCGAGCCAGTTCGGCCTGCCCGGGTCCCGGTGCGCCACGATCATCTCGAAATTGCCGTCGGCATCCTGCTGCGTCTGCAAGCGGTTCAGCGAAATGTTGCGCTCCTCGTAGTTGAGGGTCTGCAGGAAGCGGTTGAACAGCACCACGTTGGCGAAGCGGCACTTCGGGAAGCGACCGCGGATCACCAGCGCCTGCTTCGGACCCAGCACCCAGGGCGCCATGGCGTAGACATTGTCGCGGGCGGCGTAGCTGATGTTCGCGTTGGAGTCATCCTGAACCATGGGCGCAAACGTGTTGGGCACACGGGACACCCATGACGGGCTGTTGCCGTCGTTCATGCTGGTCGTGTTGCCGCGAACGAACTCGGTAACGCGGCGGATGCCCGCGGCGATATCCGCGTCGGTTGGGGCGGCGCGCGGGGGAATTTTCGCGGTGTTCTGGATGTCGATGGGGATGTGGTGCATGCGATCCCGATTGATGCTGTCCTTGCGCTCGTAGTAGTGGCGCGTCGTGAGGCTCACCGCGCCGGCCGGCAACCGCATCCAGTTGCCAGGTACCTTGTCGCGGCTCAGGGTGATTTCGTAGTCACCATTCTTGTCCGCCTCAAATTCCGTGTCATTCAGAGTGGAGCCGAGGCCCTTGCCCCCGCCCCCGTCGGTGCCGGTGCCGAGTTCCACGGTGAAGCTGGTGTACGTGGCGCCCGCGAGATTGCCGCGGATGCGGTAGGTGTGCGAGTCGTCAATCGCCGCGGAGAAGTAGCGCGCGTCCGGGTTGTCGCCCAGCAGTTTCTTGTGCTGGTTGATGAAGGATACGAAGAACGGTCGCGCCGGGTCGGCCTCGAACCAGGTCTGAAGGCCATGCATGAGCGTGTGCAACAGTACGCGGCGAACTTCGGCGAAATCCGCGGGCGTGCGCAGGCGCCATTCGGGCTTGTGGAAGTCCTGTTCCAGTTGGTCAAGCGCCTGTTGCAGTTCCGCGAGCGCCGCCTCGGCCTCGCTCCTGGTTGCTCCGGGTGGCATTGCGTGTACCGTCGGGCCGAGCAGTGTGGTGGCTGCGCCGCCCAGTACGGCACCTTTTATCAGTTCCCTGCGTTGCATGGTGCTCTTCCTTATGTCAGTTGGTGGGAGGGCGTTGGCCGCCGCACAGGATGTCGGTGACGCGCTCGGTGTCCATGTACTCCTTCAGGCGGACTAACCTGCCTTCCCGGAGGATGAACAGGAAGTGGTACTCGTTGCTGTAGACCTGCCCGGAGGCGTGCAGGCCTTCACTGGTGGCCTCCACCGCCACCTTGTCGCCCTCCGCCACCATGTCGATGACGGTAAAGGTCAGGCCATCGGGGAAGGCCTCGTAGATGCCACCAGCGGCGGCATTGACCTGTTCCTTCGTATACACGCCGGAGATCAGCGTGCCGCCCATGGTCTGCAGGCAGCCGTCCTCGGCATAGGCGTCGACGATGAACCCGACGTCGCCCTCGTTCATCGCCTGGAAGAAGCGTCGCACGAACGCCTTGTTCGATTCCGGGGTGTGTTCGCTCATGGTGGCGGGGGTTCCTTGCTGGTGTCCGACGGGGAATATCTTAGCCCGCCGGCAGCGGCACGTTGCGCGCCCGGGAGAAACTCCGGGCGCCGGTTCAACATGCTGGGTCAGTAGTCGACCTTCGAGCGCAGTGACTTGAGCTGGCCGCGGCGCGTCTTGTTGTCCACACGTTTTCTCGCGCTGGCGCGCGTGGGGCGGGTGGCCTTGCGCGGCTTGTCGGTGTGTGCCGCGCGGCGGATAAGTTCCGCCAGGCGCTCCATGGCGTCCGCCCGGTTCTTTTCCAGTGTGCGAAAACGCTGCGCCTTGATCACCACGACGCCGTCGCGGCTGACGCGGCGATCGGCCTGCTCGAGCAAGCGTTGCTTGATCGGCTCCGGCAGCGACGAGGCGGCCACGTCAAAGCGCAGGTGCACGGCGGATGCCACCTTGTTGACGTTCTGGCCGCCGGCGCCCTGCGCGCGAATGCCCTGGATCTCAATCTCGCTGAGCGGTAGGCGCAAGTGCTGGTCGACAACAAGGTACATGGCGGCGGCGGGCGCTAGGGGGCGCCGAAGGGAATGTGTGCGGTTGGCAGGATGATGGTCGGCCGGTTCATGGCAGCCAGTCTACCAGAGAGCGTTTTCAGAAACCTATATAGCGGGGTACGCGCTGCTTATACGCGGTGTAGAGATTCCCGTGACTACTCTCGAGGAAGGCCTCCTCCTTGAGAATCATCGCGTGGGTCGCCGCCATGCAGGCCAGCAGCAGGCCGAGCAGGGCGGCGCTCTGCAGCAGGATACCGTAGGCGGCGAAGCCCACGAGGTAGGCGAGAAAGAACGGGTTGCGGCTGAATCGGTAGATGCCGCGTTCGACCAGTTCGGTGCGCGCCTCCTCTATCACCCCGACGCGCCAGGCGTCGCCCATGTCGCGCAGCGCCGCCCGCGCGAGCAACAGGCTGGCGAGCAACAGTGCGAGGCCGCCGGTGTGGGTGACGCCCGCGGGTAAGGGCGCGTCCCCGCCCGGTGCGGGTGTGAGAAAAGCGATGGCGAGGGCGCTGGCGATGAATACGACAAAGAGCGCGATCGCCAGGTTGGCCTCCAGGTTGTTGCCGCGAATGGGGCCGCCGATGCGGCGTTTCAGTCGTATGTTCTTGGCGAAGAACATGCTCTGGAAAATACACTGGTGCAGCACGATGATCCACGGCAGCTCGTTCACGGCGCGGCTCCCCGGTGCGATAATTGCTGTGCTGTGCGGCCGGTGCCGTCGATGTGCCGGCTGCGTGTTGTCCTCACCTGTTGCCTCCCCAAGCATCGGCTGCCTTGAAACTACGCGCTTCCACCCGGCCGGTCAACGCGAGGCCGCAGTGCCCGGATTATTGAACCAATCATCATGCGAAGGTGTTACCCTCCGGGGCTACACTTGCTACAGTTTGCCGCCTTCTGGTCACCGCGGAGCCTGTTATGCGCCCACTTCTCCTTTTTATTGCGCTGCTGCTTGCACCGTGCCTCGCTCTGGCTGTGGATGACAGGCCCAACATTATCGTCATGGTCGCCGATGACGTAGGCTGGGCGGATGTCGGCTTTCACGACGGTGAAATCGACACACCCTCGCTGGATCGCCTCGCGCGGGAAGGCGTCGAGCTGTCGCGCTTTTACACCACGCCGATCTGTTCACCCACGCGGGCGGCGCTGATGACCGGGCGCGACCCCATGCGCCTCGGGGTTGCCTACGGCGTGATCATGCCGTGGATGAACCACGGCATTCACCCGGACGAGCATTTCATGCCGCAGACATTCCTCGCGGCGGGCTACCAGACGGCCATGGTCGGCAAGTGGCACCTGGGTCACGCGCTGCAGGCCTATCACCCCAACAACCGGGGTTTTGAACACTTCTTCGGCCACCTGCACACGGAAGTGGGTTACTTCCCGCCGTTCGGCAACCAGGGCGGCAAGGACTTCCAGGAGAACGGCGTCTCCATCGAGCGCGACGGCTATGAGACCTTTATCCTGGGCGACGAGGTTTCGCGCTACATCCGCGAACGCGACAGGAGCAAGCCGTTCTTCATCTACATGCCGTTCATTGCGCCGCATACGCCACTCGATGCGCCGCAGGCACTGCAGGACAAGTACAAGGACCTCGCGGATACCCGCGAGAAGGCGCGCAGCAAGAATACGGACCAGACACGCATGATCGCGAGGCTGATGCTGCGGCCGAGCGCGCGGCCCATGTACGCGGCGGTGGTCGACGGCATGGACCAGGCCATCGGCAAGGTGCTGGCGACGCTGGACAGCGAGGGGCTGGCGGACAATACCATCGTGCTGTTTTTCAGCGACAACGGCGGGGCCGCCTATGCCAGCGGCGGCGCCTACAACGCGCCGTTGCGCGGCGGCAAGGGCGAGACATGGGAGGGCGGCATTCGCGTGGTATCCGTCATGCGCTACCCGGACAAGCTCAAGGCGGGCACCGACATGGGCCAGATCATGACGGCGATGGATGTCTTCCCCACGCTCGCGGCCGCCGCCGGCCTGGCGCTGGGCAACGACTCGTTCGACCTGGACGGCCGGGACATGTGGCCGGCTATTGCGCGGGGCGCGCGGATACCGCGCGACGACCTCGTATTCTTCGCGTCGGAAACGCCCATCCGC
Source organism: Gammaproteobacteria bacterium (assembly GCA_030428835.1). Taxonomy (GTDB): domain Bacteria; phylum Pseudomonadota; class Gammaproteobacteria; order Pseudomonadales; family Halieaceae; genus Marimicrobium. The sequence goes on from JAUIEP010000012.1 coordinate 42,086, forward strand.
GGTTCCTTCATGCTCACCGCGTTCAACGACGAGTGGAAGCTGGTGCAGGAGGTGCAGCAGGGCCTGCTGGCCGCCGACGTCACCAACTACCTGTTCCGTATTAGCGAGGACCCCAACGAGTACAACAATCTCGCCGCGGCCCATCCCGAGGTGGTGGAGGAACTGGCGGGTGCGATCCACTACTGGCGCACGCTCTACCCTGTGTCCGGGGTGCGCAACGAACTGGTCCCGCCCCCCGGCTGGCGCGCGCCCAGGGACTGGGCGACCTACCCGCGTTCGCTGGAAGTAACCCAGGACATCGCGGCCCCGGGTATGCCACCGCCTTACGCCCTCAAGTCACTGGACTGGCAACACGGCGAGGCGGGCCGCCTGATCTACAACTGCGAGCCCTACGGTTTCATCGGCGGCGGTCTCTGCAAGTAGCCAGGCGCGGCACATCGCCCTGTCTGCCGAAATCACCCAGGCTGAGCCAGTGGCGCACCCATGCTGCCCCGTGCGGGACCCAACCATCGTCGCCCCCGCGTAGGCGGTGGTACGGCATCCCGTGGCCTAAAGGCCCCGATTACCGAACTGGCGTTGGATTCTTTAGGCCCACCCAGGCCCCGGCCCGCGATATCTCTTCGCTCGCTGTCGGCCCCGCTGAAGCGGTGCCCTCGGTCAGTTGCGAGCCCCCTGCGGGGTCTCGCGCCATTCCCTCGGTGCCTCCCTGACGGCTACGCGAAGAGATATCCCGGCCCGGGTCCTTCATATCGCGCCAGGACATCACCAGGGTTCTGCGCGAACGTGTGTCAGGCACCGCACATCGAGGCCCACAAAGTCGGTAGGGTGACGCGTTATTGGGAAACTTTTTTCGGGCCTTGCGCCCGTAAAAAGTTTCACGATGGCGCGGCGCCCGGGTGCCACTCTCGCGAGCGCTGAACACCCTCGTCCGCTAGGTACTCAACCAACTCTCCGCCCAACGTACCTGTGGAATCCCAGCGTCCGCTAGGTACTCAACCAACTCTCCGCCCAGATTCTCGCGAGCTCTAAACCCCCACGTCGGCTAAGCACTCCCGCCAGCGCTCAAGATTCAGTGCCCACGACCAACCCGGTCTCCTGCGACCCGGCGAGATGCCCTGCAATGACAGCGAGGAAGCTGTCGGCGTACTTCTCCAGCTTGCTGGCACCCACGCCGCTGATGGCGGCAAACTCCGCGGCGTTGCGCGGCAGTGCGGAACACATGTCCCGCAGGCTGCGGTCGTGGAAGATCATGTACGGTGGTACGCCCTGCGCGCTTGCGAGCTCGCGGCGGCATTCCCGCAGCGCCTCGAACAGGACCGGGTCGACATCCTCGGGTATGGCGGTCGCTTTCTTGCGCGCCGCGCGGACGGGCTTCGGGTCCTCGCGTAACGCCAGCCGCTCCTCACCGCGCAGCAGGGGGCGGCATGCCTCCTTCAGTTTCAGTGCGCCGAAGCCCTCCACATCCACCTCGAGGTAACCCATGCCCACCAGCTGGCGGAATACCGAACGCCACTGGTTGCCGTCCAGCTCGCCGCCCGCACCGAAGGTCGGCAGGTACTGGTGGTCGAACTGCACCACCTTGTCGGTGGTGTTGCCGAGCAGCACGTCCACCAGGTGATTCACGCCGAAGCGCTGCCCTGTGCGGTAGGCGGCGCTGAGCGCCTTTTGTGCCGCCTCGGTGCCGTCCCAGGTGGCCGGTGGGTCCAGGCAGGTGTCACAGTTGCCGCAGGGCTGCGGCAGTTCCTCGCCGAAGTAGGCCAACAGGGCGCGGCGCCGGCAGGTGGTGATCTCGCACAGGCCCAGTATGGCGTTCAGCCGGTGTTGCTCGGCCCGCACGAAGGCCTCGCTGCCCTCGGATTGCGCCATCATCTGGCGCAGCTTGATAACGTCCTGCAGGCCGTAGATCATCCAGGCGTCCGCCGGGTCGCCGTCGCGGCCCGCGCGACCGGTTTCCTGGTAGTACGCCTCTACCGTCTTGGGCATGTCCAGGTGCGCGACGAAGCGGACATCCGGCTTGTCGATGCCCATGCCGAAGGCGATGGTGGCCACCATGATGATGCCGTCCTCGCGCAGGAATCGCGCCTGGTTCTCGGCGCGCACATCGGGCGGCAGGCCCGCGTGATAGGGCAGGGCGCGGTAACCCTCGGCGGTGAGTGCCGCCGCTGTCTCCTCGGTCTTGCGCCGGGACAGGCAGTAGACGATGCCCGCGTCCGTGGGGTGCTCCTGTGCAAGGAAGCGCAACAACTGCTGCCGGGGGTTGTTCTTGAGACCGATGCGGTAGCGAATATTGGGCCGGTCGAAACCGGCGATGAAATGACGCGCGGACTGCAGTTCGAGTCGCCGGGCGATCTCGGCCCGCGTGCGCTCATCGGCGGTGGCGGTGAGCGCGATGCGCGGCACGCCCGGGAACTCCCTGTGCAGGAGGTCGAGCGCGAGGTAGTCGGCGCGGAAGTCGTGGCCCCACTGGGACACGCAGTGCGCCTCGTCGATCGCGAACAGCGCAATACGCGACGCGTGTAGCAATTCGAGCATGCGGTGCTGGGTCAGGCGCTCCGGCGCGATGTACACGAGGTCCAGTTCCCCGCCGCGCAGCGCGCGTTCCGTGGCGGCGCACTCCGCAGGGTCCAGTGCCGAGTTGAGGCATCCCGCGCGCACGCCGAGCTGGCGCAGCGCGCTCACCTGGTCGGCCATGAGTGCAATGAGCGGCGAGATCACCACGCCGCAGCCGTCGCGCAGGAGGGCGGGCAACTGGTAGCACAGGGACTTGCCGCCGCCCGTCGGCATCAGCACCAGCGCGTCACCACCCGCGACCACGGTGTCGATGATGTCCTGTTGCGGGCCGCGGAAGCTGTCGTAGCCGAATACGCGTGAGAGGAGATCGAGGGCTGGACTCATGGCATGCCAGTATACCGGGCCTTTGCCCGTTCGCATGCCCCTGCGGGTAAATGATAGAATCCGCCGCCATTCACACTTGCAGGGGATTCACGGCCATGGCCGACAGGGACCAGATTCACCAGGAGGCGGTAAACCGCATCATCGAGCTCGCCAACCAGATGCACGAGGAGGGGATTGCGCGAAATCTCGTGGGTGCGAGCCTGCTCACCGCTGCGGGGCTGTATTCCAGCTACGTGGTAGGCGGTAACACGGGCGGCCTGACGGAATCCGGTATCGAGAAAGTCACGCTGATGTTCAAGCGCGAACTCGAGCGGGTGGAAGCGCTGAAAAAGGCCCACACGCCGCCCCAGGCCGAGGCCTGATACGCCCTACATCGGCAGGTCGCGGATCTGCTGTTCGAAATACCCGGGCGCCAGCACGCCTTTCAACTCGTCGAAGGGCAGCGGCTTGCTGAAGAGGTAGCCCTGGATGACGCTCGCCCCGTGCCGGCGCAGGAAGCGGTACTGCTCGTGGGTCTCGACGCCCTCCGCGACCAGCGCCAGGCCCAGGCTCTTCGCCATCGCGATGATGGCAACGACCAGGCTGGCGTCGTTGACGCTCTTGTCGAAGTCGACGACGAAGCTGCGATCGATCTTGAGTTCGTCCAGCGGGAAGCGGCTCAGGTAACTCAGGGAGGAATAACCCGTACCGAAGTCGTCGATCGACAGTTGCACACCCAGTTCCTTCAGCGCGGCGAGTGACTCGGTAGCGCTCTTGCTGCCGTCCATCATGATGCCCTCGGTCAGCTCCAGTTCCAGGCGCTCGGGCTTGAGGCCCGAGGCGGCCAGCGCATTGTAGACCTGCGGCACCAGCCCGGCGTTGAACTGCAGCGCCGAGACATTGACCGAGACCTTCGGCAGGACCAGGCCCGCGGCCTGCAGTTCCACCATCTGGCGGCACGCTTCCCGCAGGCCCCACTCGCCCATTGTGCTGATCAGCCCCATCTCCTCGGCCAGCGGGATGAACTTGAATGGCGGTACCAGCCCCTGTTCCGGGTGCTGCCAGCGCATCAGGGCCTCGGCGCCGATCACGCGGCCGGTCGCGGTGTCCACCTGCGGCTGGTAGTGCAGGACGAGCTCGTTGCGCTCGATCGCCTTGCGCAGGTCGTTTTCCAGGGTGAGGCGCTCCACCCCGGCCGCGTCCATGTCGCTGGAATAGAACATGAAGTTGTTCTTGCCCGCGCCCTTGGCGTGGTACATCGCCGTGTCCGCGGCCTTCAGCAGATCCTCGACGGTCTCCGCATCGCGCGGCGCGATGGCGATGCCGATGCTCGGTGTGACCACGAGTTCATGGCCCCCGATGATCATTGGATCCCCGAGCGTTTTCAGCAGGCGTTGTGCCACCTTGCTCGCCGACTCCGGCGTGTCCAGCCGGTTGAGCACCAGGGTGAACTCGTCGCCACCGAGTCGTGACACGTCGATCTCGGCGCGGGAATCGGAAAAATGCCCCGCGAGATCACTCTCGCGAATACTCTGGGTCAACCGCTTCGCCACCTCGCGCAGGAGGAGGTCGCCGGCGCTGTGCCCCAGCGAGTCGTTGATCCGCTTGAAATTGTCGAGGTCGATGAAGATCAGGCCCAGTGTCTCGCCGTGGCGCCTGCCCAGGCGCAGCAACAGGTCGAGTTGCTCCGTGAACAACCGCCGGTTGGGCAGCGCGGTGAGGCTGTCGTAGTAGGCGAGGCGGCGCATCCGGTCCCGGGTCTGGGTGACCTCGCGCACCGCCTGGTTCAATTCCTCGTTGCGGCGCGTCAGCTGGGCGGTGCGCTCCTGCACCTTCATGCTGAGCAACTGGTGGTCCACGTCCATCTGCGTCTTGTAGGTGTTGAGCCCGCCTATGATGGAATTGAGCAGTGCGACGATGTCGCGGAACTCGGCGTTTTTCTCCAGCCCCCTCGTCTTGATCTCACGACCGGCGGACACGTCGTCCGCCACCTGCACGAGGGTGCGGAATGGCGCACTGATACGCCGGGTCACGACCAGTCCCAATGCCATGCACAGCAGCGTGAACGCCCCCGCCAGCAGCAGTACGCTGCTGACCGCGGGAATCGCATTGCGCACGAGCATCGCGCGGCTGAGTCCCACGTGTATGTAGCCGACCACGTGGCGGCTGGAACCCGCGCGCGGGGCGACCAGTGTGGCTGCGTAGTTGGCGCGGCTGATACTCCTGTCCTGCGGGTTCACCAGGGAAAACACCGGTATGGTCATGTCCCACAGCTTGTCGCCGCGCAGGAGTGGGTTGAGCAGGGCGCCGGCCGCGCCGGTCGCTTGCGGCAAATCGGGTACCCGGCGCTCGGTGAGGCCGGTTTCCACGGGTGAGGTAGTGCCACGCAGGTGGGGGAAGGCGACCTCCTGCAGCGGGGTGTGCGGGTCAACCACCTGCGCCATCGGCGTGCCGACCGTGTCGCGCACCACGGCGTAACGCAGCGCGGTGGAACCGGCCATCAGGTGTTCCAGGAACTGCTCCTGGTCGCGGGTGTCGCGAAAATGGATCGCCGCCGGCAGGGTTAGCCGGCTCTGCACCCGGTCGTAAGTTTGCTGGATGAGGTGGCTGCGCGCGTAGCTGTATTCACGCTGGATAGTGATGGCCGCGAAGAGCGTGGCGCCGATCAGAGCGATGGCGATGACCAGCGTGTTGATCTTGCCCGCGACGGTCATGCCCGAGCCCCCGGTTTTACTGTGCTGCTTGTACGTGCTCCCGGTCCGTTCGAGTACCCGGGAATACGCGCCCCAGAGTAGAAGCTAGCATGGGCGTTTTTGCCGGTGCAATCTTGAAAAATACCGTAAAAACAGCCGGTTGCGAGTCAGTTGGAGGCGGCCCTGCGATCCGGCAGGACGCGTCGGTCGTGGGCTATCAGAATACCGTTGACTGTGAGGGGAAAGGTGACCGGCCGGCCGCTGCGGCGATCTACCGGACTGCGTTCCACGTAGTGGGCGGGGTCGCGCCCGCTGCCGTAGCGCTTGTGATCCTCGGAGACGTAATTCCTGGCGGCCACGGTGAACACATATGCCGAGACCACGATTGCCCCGCAGCCCATGATACCGAGGATGATCAGCACGGCGTCCATTGGATGTTACAGTTCCTTGGCCCGATTGGCGGAATGTGTAACAGCTATGCAAAATTCGCGCCGGTTTTTGTAATGCGTATTTTTTTCCGGCGGCTGGACGCTATGTTAACGAGGGTTGGTAAGGCCAACAACAGCGCGCTGTATAATTTCCTGACACATTTGGGTCAGGGGTTTCGGTCAGCGCGCGCCTTTGCCGAACAACACCACTTCGACGGTGTTGAGGGTGATCATGAAGTCCAGGAAGAGACTCTGGTTCTTCACGTAATAGAGATCGAACTGTAGTTTCTGGCGCGCGTCCTCTTCCGACGCGCCGTAGGGATAACACAGTTGCGCCCAGCCGGTGATGCCGGGCTTCACCGCGTGCCGCGAATTGTAGTACGGGATTGTCTCGGCGAGCTGGCGGACGAACTCGGGCCGTTCCGGACGCGGTCCGATAAACGCCATGTCACCCGCCAGTACATTGAAGATCTGCGGCAGCTCGTCGATCCGCGTGCGGCGGATGAATGAACCCACCTTCGTGACGCGGCTGTCGTTCTTGGTCGCCCAGCGCGCCTTGCCGTCGCCCTCGGCGTCCACGCTCATCGAGCGGAACTTGATGACCTTGAAGGCCTTTCCGCCCAGGCCCACACGCTCCTGCGAGAAGAACACGGGCGACCTGAAGCCGTCTTCCACCCAGATCGCCAGCGCGGTGATGAGCATGATCGGCCAGGTACCCAGCAGCAACACAAAGCTCGCGGTAATGTCGAAGCAGCGCTTGGTCAGGCCGGAGGAGGCATTACTGCGCAGGTCCTCGGTCAGGGTCATCCAGCCCGGTGTCGCGAAGTCGACGAGAATCTTGCCGGCCTCGCGCTCGAAGAAGTTGACGAGGTTCAGGACCTTGATGCCCTGCAGGCGGCACTTGAAGAGTTCGTCCGAGGGGGTGTGATCGCGCTTGTTGTCCAGCGCCACGACGATCTGGTCGATCTCGGTCTGTTTGGCGTACTCGGCGAGCGGCTGGCGCAGGTTGATGATGCGTTCGCCCGTGATACGAGGCTCCTCCCCGGCAACACGCACAAAGCCGACGATGCTGAAACCCTGGCGGTCTGTCTTGCGGCGCATGGAGCTGGTGATCGTGGAGGCGGCGGAACCGGAACCGTAAACCAGGACGCGGCTCTTGAACTGGTCGAGATCAGTCAGGTTGGTGAAAGCCTGGTGGCTGATGAGGTTGGCGGCAAAGGACGCCACCGTGGCATACAGCAGAACGCCGCTCCAGAGGCTGAAGTCGGGCAGCAGGAGGAAGATACCGCTCATTAACAGCAGAGAGGCGCTGAAGCCGCCCATGGTGCGGATGAGAATCCCGGAACGGCCTTCGCGCATGCGCGGCTCGTACAGTCCCATCGCGCCCAGGCACAGGACGGAGAGGATGCCGAACGTCAATGCGCGACCGGGAATTTCCTGGAAGTGCGCCTGGAACGCGCCGGGTCCCATCTCGATGAAGCAGTGGATGTAGGTGCCGCCGTAGAACGCGAGGACCAGCAGGGCGACATCAATCAGGGCGAGCCAGTAGAAGGACGTATGTACGTGATGGTTGAATACCCTGACGGTGGCCATCGATGGATCCCTTAATCTCCCCGCTTCCCGTTGCACCGAAGGTGAATAAGCCGCCACGCCCCCGTGTAAAGGGCGCTTGATCTGTGTGTTACGGGTCGTCTACCGCGCTGGAAACTGGCGATGGCTTGAACTAGCCATCAGTCACTTATACACAGCGTGTACCACACTTATCCACAAACCGGCTGATGCAATAATTAAAGTAGCATGGCTAGTTGTTTCGTGCCCGCGAAATTAGCAGAAATGTGACTTTGTTCGCCAGCCTACGCCACGTGTATTACGACCAGATGACGCGGGTATCGTTCTGTCGCAACCGGCCGGCCGTCGGTGGTTGCGTAGCGGGAGTGCAAATCTCCTTTGGCGACATCAACTTAGGGAGACTAGCTCAGTTCGGCCTTAACTGTTCACGCGGGTGGCAGGAAGATTTCGCGCGGCTCCGGGTGGCTCAGGAAGCCACGGGGACTCGCGCTGAAACCGTACGCCCCGGACTGGTAGACCACCACGAGGTCGCCGGGCGCCGCCCGGGGCAGGCGCATTTTTGCGCCGAGGATGTCCAGCGGCGTGCAGAGGGGGCCGACCACGCTGACCTCCTCCATTTCAGGGGCCCGCACGCGGTTGCCGAGGCACAGCGGGTAGTTCTTGCGGATGACCTGGCCGAAATTCCCCGACGCCGCGAGGTGGTGGTGCAGGCCGCCGTTGGTGATGAGGAACACCTCGCCGCGGGACTCCTTGCGGTCCACCACCTGACAGACGTAGGCGCCGGCCTCCGCGGTGAGGTAGCGGCCCAGTTCCATCACGATCTCTGCGCCGGGCAGTTTCTCGGCTGCCTCCGCCAGCAGGCCGCGCAGGCCGGCGGCGATAGGCGCCAGGTCGAGGCGTTGTTCACCGGGAAAGTAGGGCACGCCGAGGCCACCGCCGATATTGAGCCACGTGACGGCTCGCGGCGCGTCGGCGGCCAGGCGGTATGCGAGTTCGAAGGTGCTCGCCTGCGCCTCCACGATAGCCTCCGGTCGCAGGTTCTGCGAGCCTGAGAAGATATGGAAGCCGACAAACTCCAGTGGCAGTTCGCCCAGTGCCCGCAGCATCGCGGGCACGCGCTCGGCGTCCACGCCGAAGGGTTTGGCGCCGGACCCCATCTTCATGCCCGCCGCTTTCAGTTCGAAGTCGGGGTTGACGCGTATCGCCACCGGCGGCGTCCTGCCCGTGGCTGTCGCCAGCGCGGCGACGCGCTGCATCTCGCCCTCGGATTCCATGTTGATGATCACACCTGCGTCCACCGCCAGGCGCAGGTCCTCGTCTGACTTGCCGGGTCCGGCGAAGCTGATCGAGCGCGGCGCGGTGCCCGTGGCCAGGGCGATGCGCAGTTCCCCCGCGGAGGCTACATCCAGCCCGTCGGTGAGGCCGGCCAGGTGGGCGACTACCGCCGGCATGGGGTTGGCTTTCATGGCGTAGTGCAGGTGCAGGCCGGCCGGCAGCTCGCGCCGCAGTTTCTCGACCTGCGCCGCCATCACCGCGCCGTCGTACGCGTAGAACGGCGTCGTTCCCATCTCGCTGGCGATGGCCGTCAGCGGCCGGCCACCGATCTGCAGGCAGTTGTCCTCGACCGGGAACTGCTCCATCGGCGCGTGTTCCGGCGGCTTCTTGTCACTCATGTGTCGGCTTCCAGGAAGAGGTCGTGGTACTCCTGCGCGAGCGCGCGGCGATCGATCTTGCCGTTCTGGTTCTGCGGCAGCGTGTCCCGCGCGATCACCTGCAGCGGCACCATGAAGTTGGGAAGCTCCGCCCGGCAGTGTGCGAGTACCCGTTCCACGAGCGCCTCGGCCGCGCCGTCCGCGCCCGGGGTGAGCAGCAGCAGGATCGCCTGGCCGAGCGCGCCATGCGGCAGGCCGACGGCCGCCACCTGTGTGCTGCCGCCGGCGGCGTGTGCCACTTCCTCCACCTCTGTCGGGCTGACGCGGTAGCCGGACGTCTTGATCATCTCGTCCTTGCGGCTGATGAAGTAGAGATAGCCGTCCTCGTCGCGCACCACCTGGTCGCCGGAGAACACGGCCAGTTCCGGGGTGGGAATCTCGCCCGGCCGCGTGGGGCAGGGTTTGAAGCGCTCGGCCGTTTTTTCCGGGTCGTTCCAGTAGCCCATGCTCACCAGCGCCCCGCGATGCACGAGTTCGCCCGGCTCCCCGGCGGCGCATTCGCGGCCGTCCTCGGCCACCACCAGGATCTCCGCGTTGGGGATAGCCCGGCCGATTGATTCCGGGCGCGCATCGACCTCCCCGGGTGGCAGGTAGGTGGAACGAAAGGCCTCCGTCAGGCCGTACATGAGGAAGACTTGCGTGTTCGGCAGCGCCTTGCGCAGCGTGCGCGTCGTGGCAACCGGCATGGCGCCGCCGGTGTTGGTGATGTAGCGCAGTCCGGCCACGGCCTCCTCCGGCCACGGCAGGTCCTTCAACTGGTTCCACAGCGGCGGCACCGCCGCGAGCCCGGTCACGCGGTAGCGCGCCAGGGCCTTGAGTACGTCCCGCGGCAACAGGTAATCCATGAGCACCGCCGAGGCACCCACGGAGAACGCCGTGGTGAGCTGGCTCAGCCCCGCGTCGAAACTCAGCGGCAGTACGGCGAGCAGGCGATCCTCCGGGGTATTCTCCAGGTAGCTGGCCACGCTGTTGGCGCCGGCGACCATGTTGCGATGGGAGAGCACCACGCCTTTCGGGTTGCCGGTGCTGCCGGAGGTGTACAGGATGGCGGCCATGTCCGCATCGATACGGCGGTGTGGTGACCGTGCCGCACCACCGGCAGTGAACTCGCGAAAACTCATGAGCCGGACACCGTCGAGCGCGAGGTCCTGCGGCAGTTCATCCTCCACCAGCACGACCGTGTGCAGGTCGGGGCAGTGGGCGAGCACCTCCACCAGCGCATCCAGCCGCGGTCGCGCGGTGAGCAGCACGCGAACGTTGCAGTGCGGCAGGATGTGCGCGAGCTGGCGGGGCTTCAGGAGCGGGTTGACGGGAACGAAACAGGCCCCCGCGGCGGCCGCGCCGAACAGGCCGAACACGGTCTCGGGCTGCTTGGGCAGGTAGATCGCCACACGCTCTCCGGCACCCACGTCCAGTGCGAGCAGGCCCTGCGCCACGGCGCGCACCTGCGCGGCGAGCTCCGCGTACGTAAAGGTGGCGTCCTTGTGCAGTAGTGCAGTAGCGTCGGGGGTGACCTCAGCGCTGCGTTCGATGAACTGGTGAATGAGGTCGGCCATGTAATGGGGCTTCTGTCGAGACGGCTCGTCGGCAGTGGGGTGGTAGTGTAGTTTACATAAATGAAGGCTATAAGGCCGATTGTCCGATGAATGGGGCGGGCGAACAACGCCGGTCGCTGCGAACTGTGAATGAGCGCACAGCGGGTGGACGAGGCCGCCGTCGGCATGTCGCAGCCGGCTAATCGCGCATGCCTGGCGGTGCGGTGCCACGTGTCCCATCGGTGGCGGCGCGCCTTTGCGGCACACTGTGACCCTGTTGGCAGCTCCTCGGTGCCCCTGGCCGTCGGGCGGCGGTAAACTGTCCGCAACGGGGCATTCCATGGGACTCGAGGGGACGCGTTGGGCCTGTTCAAGCACAAGCACCGCATACTGTTCGTGTGCACGGAAAACCTCTGTCGCTCGCCGATGGCGGAGGGACTGCTGCAGCACTACTTCCGCGAGATGGGCGTGGACAGTGATTTCGAGGTGGCGTCGGCGGGCACTTCCGCGAGCCAGCCGGGACGGCGACCGGATCCGCGTGCGCAGAAAGTCGCCGGCCAGGCAGGGATCGACCTGTCGCGCATGCGCGCGCGGCGCTTTTGTGAGCGCGACTTCGACCGCTGCGACATGATTGTGGCCATGGACGAAAACAACCTGCGCGAACTGCAGCGCACCTGCCCCCCTGTGCATCGCGACAAGCTGAGTTTGTTACTGGACTACCATCCCGATGGTGATCTGACCGAAGTGCCGGACCCGTACTACGGGAGCGCCGAGGCTTTCCAGGACGTTTTCGAGATCATTGACGCGGCCGTGTACGGCCTGGTACCGCATATTTCGGCGCGTTTCGCCTGACCCAGCTTTACTACGCCTGGGGCAGACGGTACTGTACTGAAAACACGCGGGGCGCAGTCTTATGACTCCAGAACGTTTGGTTGCCAAGGCCTGTAGGTGAGTCCAATGGAGAAAACGAGTACGTCCCTGGTGGAAGACTTCCAGCGTTATTTCAATCTCGAACTCGCCTCGGATCCGGCCACGCTGGCCGATGTCTACCGCATCCGCTACCGCGTCTACTGCGAGGAATTCGAGTACGAGAACGCCGAGCGGTTTCCCGACGGACTCGAGACCGACGAGTACGACGGCATATCGCGCCATACCCTGGTCTCCCACACCGCCACCGGCATGCCCGCCGGCTGTGCCCGCCTCGTGCTGGTGGATGAAGACACCCTGATGCCCATGGAGGAGCACTGCGGCAGCGCGATCGACCAGGACATCCTGCGCGCCTACGACGGGCGCCGCGATTCGATCTGCGAATTTTCCCGGCTGGGAGTGGACGGTGCGTTTCGCCGCCGCGCGGGGGAGAAGGCCTCCCGTTTCGGTGAGATCGACGCGATCAACTGCAGCCACCGGGAGCAGCGCACCTTTTCCCTGATTGCCGTGGCCACGATTCTCTCGGGGCTCGCCCTGTCAGAGGTGCTCGAGCGCACCCACTGTTTCGCGATGATGGAGCCGTTCCTGCCGCGCCTGCTCAAGCGCTCGGGGTTGATCGTGCACCTGGCCGGTGACGAGGTCGACTACCACGGCCTGCGCAGCCCCTACTACTGGGAGACCCGCGAGATGGTTTCCGGCATGGTCGACGACCTGCACGAGTTCTACGAGCACATCCGCACCTCCTTCGAGCAGGGCAACCCGGTGTCCGCCGCCCTGAACGAGGGTGCGAACGGCCAGCCGGACGTGCGCATCGCCCCGGATTCCATTCCCTGAAGCCCGGCAATATGTAGTACGGATTCGCGGGTTAGTTCCCCGCCGTCCGCAATTATTTTCCACGCGCCGCCCCGATGCCTGAAAGTCTGTATTTTCAGGGCGAAATCGCTGATTTGACTTTACTCCACACGGGCTAGGCTTTACTGTTGCGCATAGGGGTAGTGTGAATTAATCACGCGGTCATAAATGCTCGGTACTGTTGGCTACCAGCGGCTGTGTCAGTACCTGTTTAGGGGAACCCGAGTACATCTCGAGTGGCAGAATTTCACCGTTATTGCAATCTCTCTCTAGCGAATTCTCCCGGTCAGCTGGATGACGTATTCCGCATCCGCTACAGGGTCTATTGCGAGGAATTCGGCTACGAGGATCCGGAAAACCATCCCCATGGGCTGGAATCCGACGAATTCGACGCCTTTTCCCGGCACACACTGGTGACGCACGCGGCGAGCGGCGTGCCCGCCGGCTGCGCCCGCCTTGTGTTAGCGGACGAGGAGCGGGAACTGCCGATGGAGCGGTTCTGTGGCGCCGCCATCGATGACGACCTCCTGCGCGCCTTCGACGGCTGTCGCGAGACTATCTGCGAATTTTCGCGCCTGGGCGTCGACGGCGCCTTCCGCAGGAAGACCGGTGAGAGAGTCTCCCGGTTCGGTGAGATCCGCGGCATCGACTGGAGCCGCCTCGAGCGGCACAAATTTTCCTCGCAACTCGCCATCTCCACCATCCTGTCGGGGCTCGCCCTGTCCGAGGTCCTCGAGCGTACCCACTGCTTCGCCATGATGGAGCCCTTCCTGCCGCGCCTGCTGCGCCGCTCCGGGCTGGTCGTGCACAAGGCCGGTGACGAGATCGACTACCACGGCCTGCGCCGTCCCTACTACTGGGAGACGTGCGAGATGGTGTCGGGGCTGGTGGAGGAGCTGCAGGAGTTCTACCAGCATATTCGCGATGCCTTCGCGGAAAACGAGCCTGTCCTCGCGGAGCTGAACACGACCTCCGCGGGGTTGCCGGACGTACGCATCGGCGACGCACTCCTGGCGGGCGCCAGCTAGCCAGTCCCGCGCTATCCACTCACCACTATCCGGTGGCCAGCTTGTAAAGCCGGTGGGCGCTGCATACTATTGTCGGGTCCCTTCGGGCCGTGTTGGTCCTTAAAGGAGCATCGGGGCTAGCACGCTGTCACAGGGGAGCAGAGTGTCGGGCATGTCCTTCGACTATCAAGAAGCCTTTTCGCGCAACCTGGGCTGGGTGACTCTCGCCGAGCAGGAGCGGTTGCGGGGTTTTCGCGTCGCTATCGCCGGTCTGGGGGGGGTCGGGGGCAGTCACCTGACGACGCTCTCGCGCCTCGGGATCGGGGCGTTCAATATCGCGGACTACGATCGCTTCGAACTGCCCAACTTCAATCGCCAGGCGGGAGCCAACGTCAACACGCTGGGCCGCGAAAAACTCGACGTCATGAGCGCGGCCGCGAGAGCCATCAACCCCCATATCGACATCCGGCGGTTCCCCGAGGGTGTGACGGAAGACAACCTCGACGACTTTCTCGAAGGTGTCGATATCTATGTCGATTCGCTTGATTTTTTCGCCCTCGATATCCGCGCCCGCGTGTTCGCGGCATGCCGTGAGAAGGCTATCCCCGCGGTTACCGCCGCACCCCTTGGCATGGGTTCGGCCCTGTTGTGTTTCATGCCCGACGGCATGAGTTTCGAGCAGTATTTCCGGCTGGACGGGCAGCCCCCCCAGGAAAAGGCGCTGCGCTTCATGCTGGGGCTTGCACCGTCTTCCCAGCACATGGGCTACATGGTGCAGGACGCCATCGACATGGCGGCAAAGAAGGGCCCCTCAACGGCGATGGGCTGTGAGCTCTGCGCGGGTTTTGCCGGCACCTACGTGCTGAAGATACTCCTGGGGCGCGGCGAGGTGTTCGCCGCGCCCTACGGCGTTCACTTCGATGCCTACCATAACCGGGTGACCACCACATGGCGGCCGTGGGGCAATAACAATCCGCTGCAGCGCATCGGCCTTGCGATTGCGCGCAAGCGTGTCATGGGCGGCGGTGCCGGGGAACCCTCGCCGCCGCGCGAACGCGCGGTGGAACGCGTGCTCGACCTCGCGCGGTGGGCACCGAGCGGCGACAACGAACAGCCCTGGCGCTTTGAGATCACCTCGGATACCACGTTCACAGTGCATGGCCACGACACGCGCGACTGGTGTGTGTATGACCTCGACGGCACTTCCAGCCAGATCGCCATCGGCGCCATGCTGGCGACCGCCGCGATAGCCGCGAGCGGCGAGGGATTGCGCCTCGACTGGCAGTTGCGCGCCGGCGCGCCCGAGGAAAAACCGCTTGTCGACGCAACGCTCACACCGGATGGCGACATCCGGCCCGATTCCCTGTTGCCGTTTATCACCGAGCGCACGACACAGCGCCTGCCGTTCACGCAGCGACCCCTGAGTCCCGGCCACAAGGCGCAACTCGAGGCGGCGGTGGGGGAGGGCTACCGCGTGCTCTGGCTGGAGGGCGAACAGCGCAAGCGGGTGGCGAAGCTGTTGTTTCACAACGCGCACATCCGCCTGAGTACGCCCGAGGCCCACGCGGTGCACCAGCGCAACATCGAGTGGGGGGCGCGCTTCAGCGAGGATCGCCTGCCCGAGTTCGCGCTCGGCATCGACGCGCCCACACGCAAGGTCATGCGCTTTGCGCTCGGCAGCTGGCAGCGTGTGCAGTTCCTCAACCGCTTCTTTGCCGGCACCTGGTTGCCGCGATTACAAATGGACCTGCGCACCGGGCGCAACTGTGCCGCCCATTTCGTCATTCTGGCGGAGCGCGCGCCGCAGGGTATCGCGGACTATTTCGCCGCCGGCGCGGCGATGCAGCGCTTCTGGCTGCGCGCGACAGCGCTCGGCCTGCAGTTCCAGCCCGAGATGACCCCGCTGATTTTCTCCCGCTACGTGCGCGAGGGACTGCGCTTCACCGTGGTTGCGGCCGAGCAGGAACTGGCAGGCAAGCTGGCGAACGACTTCAACAAGCTGGTCCCGGACGACCACGAACCCGCCCAACGCGTTTATATGGGCCGCGTCGGGTTCGGACCGACGCCCACCTCCCGCTCCATTCGCCCACCGCTGGAAAAGCTCCTGGTGCAGCCGGGCGGATGACCAAGCCGTCGGGAAGGGGCGGCCCGCGCCTGCTCGTATTCTCCGAAGCCGTCACACTGGCCCACATCGCGCGACCCTACGCCCTGGGCGCGGAACTCGCCCAGGCCGGCTGCGATGTGCACCTCGCGCGGCACCCGCGTTACGACCAACTGTTGGGCAACGCGCTGCCGCAGCGCCACGCGATCCACTCCATCAGCCCCGGGGCGTTCACAGGCGCGCTCGCGCGCGGCGCCCCCCTGTACGACCTGCAGACGCTGCAGTCCTATGTTGAAGACGACCTGCGGGTAATCGCCGAGGTCGGGCCGGACGCAATACTGGGTGACTTCCGGCTGTCCCTCGCCGTCAGCGCCGCGGTCGCGGGCGTGCCGTACCTGGCCATCGCCAACGCCTACTGGTCACCCTATTGCCGCCAGCGTTATCCCGTGCCCGAGTTGCCCTTCGTCAGGGTGCTGGGGCCGGCGGCCGGGCAGTTGCTGTTCGACGCGGTGCGGCCGTTCGCCTTCGCACTGCACTGCCTGCCGATGCACCGCCTGCGGCGGCACTACGGACTGCCCAGCCTCGGCGCCGACCTGAACCGCGTGTACACCCACGGCGACTACACCCTCTATGCCGACGCGCCGGGCCTGTTCAGCATGCGCGCGCTGCCGGCCGCTCATCGCTTCATCGGCCCGGTGAACTGGTCGCCGGAGGTCGCGCCGCCGCCGTGGTGGCACGAGGTGCCGGCCGCCACGCGATGCGTCTATGTCACGCTCGGCAGTTCGGGGCGGGCCGACCTGCTGCCGACGGTGCTCGCGGCGCTCGCCGAACTGGATGCCACGGCGCTCGTGTCGACGGCGGGGGCGCCATTGCCCGCCGACCTGCCGGACAATGTCTATGCGGCGCCCTACCTGCCCGGCGCCGACGCCGTTGCGCGCGCGGACGTCGTGTTGTGCAACGGCGGCAGCCCGACCAGCCAGCAGGCTCTCCTGCACGGCGTGCCCGTGCTCGGCCTGCCGGGCAATCTCGACCAGTACCTCAACATGTCCGCTGTGGTGCGCGCGGGTGCGGGGCGGATGCTGCGTTCCGGCAGGCTTCGCGCCGATGAACTGGCACGCCAGTTGCGTGGCCTGCTTGACGATACGGGCAGCCGCGCCGCCGCGGGCAGGCTCGCCGCCTCCTGGCGCGCGCTCGACCCGGCCGCCGCCTGCGGCGAGGTCCTGCGCGAGGCCCTCGGCCGCGGTACGGTGGCGCATGCGACGCCCGGCACGGAGGTCTACCGATGACCGCGCGGCGCGACCTGCCCGACCTGTTGGTGCGGCGGGCGTACCTCATCGCGGCGTTCAACCTGGCGCTGCTGGCGCTGGTCGCCCTCGGCGCCGGCCAACTGGAGGTGCACGCCGGGATCAGGGTGTTGTTCAGCGCGGATGACCCCAACCTGCTCGCCGAGATCCACATAGAGGAGACCTACGGCAAGGAGGACAACATCCTGGTCGTCGTGGATGGCGGGGAGCGCACGCTGTTCCGCCCCGGCGGACTGCGACTGCTCGACACACTGACCACACAGGCGTGGCAGATTCCGCACTCCCGCCGCGTCGATTCACTGGTCAACTACCTGCACACCCAGGTGGACGGCGACGACCTGATGATCGAGGCGCTGGTGCCGGATGTCACGGCGCTGGACGCCCCCGCCATCGAGCGTGTGCGCAGCATCGCGCTCGCGCAGCGGACGCTGGTCGGCCGGCTGGTATCGGCCGACGGCCACACCGCCGCGGTCAACATCAGCCTGAACCTCGATGAGGCCGGCAAGGCGCAGGCGCTCGCCGAAGCGGTGCAGGCCGCGCGCGAACTGGTGGCGGCGGCGGCCGCGGAACACCCGGACGTCGAGTTGCACCTGGCGGGTCTTGCGCTTACCGAACAGACGCTGGCGGAGGTGACGGCAACGGACGGCGCGTCGCTCATCCCGTTGCTGTTCGTCATTGTGCTCGTGACTGCCGCGCTGTTCCTGCGTTCGCTGCTCGCCGCGCTGTGTACCCTCGTGACCGTGCTTCTCAGTATCGCGGTGGGCATGGGAGTTGCCGGCTGGCTGGGTTACGGTATCAACAGCGTCAGCGTATCGGCGCCCACGATCATCGTGACGCTGGCGGTGGCCGACTGTATTCACCTGCTCAGCGCCTTCCTCGCGCGGTTGCGCGCGGGGGATGACCGGCGCGCCGCGCTGCTTGCGAGCCTGCGGCACAAGCTGTACCCGATCGTCCTCACCAGCGTCACGACCGCCGTCGGTTTCCTCAGCATGAACTTCAGTGACTCGCCCCCGTTCGGCCAACTCGGCACGATCTCCGCCGCGGGTGTCCTCGGCGCCCTGTGGGTCACTCTCGGCGTGTTGCCCGCGCTGCTGTTATTGCTGCCGTTCCGCGCCGCGGCGGGCGCCGGGCGGGGCTGGCAAATGCGCTGGCTCGCGGACTGGGTGACGCGGCACAGTGCGCTCGTACTCGTCGTGGGGGGCGTCGTGATCGCGGTGTTAGTCAGCATTATCCCGCGCATGGAACTGAACGATGACCCGGCCGGCTATTTCTCGGAGGATATCGCGCTCACGCGAGCTCTCGCCGTCGTTGAAGAAGAGCTGGCCGGTACCCAGCATGTCTACTTTTCCCTCGATTCGGGGGAGCCCGAGGGCGTCGCCGACCCCGCCTTCCTCGAACGCGTGGCCCGGTTCGTCGCGTGGTTGCGCGCACAGCCGGAGGTGACCAACGTCGACGCCTTTACCGACACCCTGCAGCGTCTCAACCAGGTGATGCACGGGGATGATCCGGACTGGTACAGGTTGCCCGATTCGCGCGAGCTGGCCGCCCAGTACCTGTTGTTGTACGAGATTTCCGTGCCCTATGGCCAGGACGTTACCTACCAGGTGAGCACGGACAAGTCGTCGCTCAAGGTGTCGGTCGTGCTGCATAACCAGAAATCACGCGTCGTCGACTTCGAGCGGCGCGCACGCGAGTGGCTGGCGGCGCACGCGCCGCAACAGGTTACACGCGGAGCGGGCCACGCCGTGAGTTTTGCCAGCGTCGGGCTGCGCAATATCTACAGCATGCTGTACGGCGCGGCGTTCGCGATTGCGCTGGTTTCGCTGTGCCTGCTGCTGGCGTTTCGCTCGCTGCGCTTCGGCGTCGTGAGCGTGGTTCCCAACCTGTTTCCGGCCCTGCTGGCGCTGGGGCTGTGGAGCGCGTTCGTGCAGGAGGTGAACATGGCGGCCTCGGTCGTCTTCGCGGCCACCCTCGGCATCGTCGTGGACGACACCACGCACCTGCTGGTCGCCTACCGCGAAGCGCGCCTGCGCGCGGGATTGACCGCGGTCGAGGCGCTGCGCGCGACCTACGCCAGTGTGGGGCAGGCGCTGGTGACCACCAGTCTCGCGCTCGCCGCGGGTTTCGCGGTGCTCACGCAGTCCGACTTTTCCGTCAATGCCACCAGCGGCAGCCTGATGGCCATGACCATTCTCATCGCGCTGCTCATGGACCTGTTGTTCGTGCCGGCGCTGTTGCTGCGCATCGATCGCTGGCTGGTGCCCGCGCGCCCCGGTTGATCAGGCGGGCCTGCGCCACAGTACCGAGGGTTCCATCGCCGACGGCAGGAAGTAGCCGAACAATGCCCAGAACAGCAGTTGCGGTCGCCGCGCGACGATGCCTGCCGCGTCTGGGGCGAGGGCCGCGTCCAGGTTGTGGCCGTGGGCGCGGTTGAACTCGTCGAGGAAGCGGTAGTTGGAGAAGGGCATGAAGGTGTCCATGTAGGAGCGTCGCCGTGTCTGCACCAGTTCCAGGCCGAGTTCCAGGCCCACGTCGATCAGGCTCTGCTGCGTCAGGATCACCCGGTGAAAAGGCTGGTGCAGGCGCATGATGTGCGGCGTGAGGTCCGCCATGTCGTCCACGCCCTGTGCGTCCGCGGTGCCGACATAGAGCAGTCCGCCCGGCCGCGTCAGCTCGAGGCACTCGCGCATCATCGCTTTGGGGCTGTCCACGTGTTCGATGACATCGTTGGCTATCACGCAGTCGTAGCCGCCCTCCGGCGGTTCGGGTCGCGCGGCGTACTCGCGCACGAAGGGGTCGTAGCCGGTGATATTGTTGAAGCCCTGTTCGCCCAGGAACCGGAGGAAGACGGCGTTGCCGCAACCGAAGTCGAGGATGCTGTCAGCGCTCGACACTCCGTGGGCCGTGAGCCGCCCCAGCAGGTTGCGATACGTCCCGCGCGCGAAGATGTCCAGCGTGCGGTCGCGGTTCAAGGGATAATCACTGTAAATGTCCGCCATGTCCACCGGGTCCATCGCATGCAGCGCGCGGCACCCGGGGCAGCGCCAGATGCGGAACACCTCGCCCTTGAAGCGCTCGGTATTGCCGCGCACGGTACCGCAGTGCGCACTCTCGACGGGGTCCGCCACGTGGCCGCAGACCAGGCAGGTCATGGCGTCGCTCTGGCGGTCTGTCGCATCTTGCATCGTTGTCACCTTGCCGTCAGCTTGCCTGCCAGTCGCAGGCTCAGCGCCGCGACTGTCAGCGAGGGATTGATGCCGCCGCTCGAGGGAAACACCGAGCTGTCGGCGATGTACAGGTTGTCGACACCGTGGACGCGATGCTCCGCGTCGCAGACGCTGTCGCGGGCGCTGCTGCCGAAGCGGCAGGTGCCGCACGCATGGGCGAGGCGCTCGTTGTTTTCCGCCTGCTTCAGCAGCAGGTACCGGTAGGGCTTGAGCTGCCGCGCCATCACGGCGCGAAATTGCGCGATGCGCTCCCGCTCCCCCTGTCCCGGCCGATACTGTAGCGCCAGGCGGTGGTGCCCGTCCTCCGCCAGGGTAACGCGGTTGTCGGGGAAGGGCAGGTCTTCCAGGGTGCTCGCCAGCAGCACGCTGCGCGCGAGCAACTTGCCGAGGCCGAAGCGCACGGCGGGACTGGCGAGGCCGAACAGGGCGGCGACCAGGCGGCCCGCGTCGCGCCGCAGCTCGCGTTGCATGTCCGCGACCAGCAACGCGGCGGGGGGCAGGTAGCCGAAGGACTGCACCGAGCCCAGCTTGCCCGACTCGCCCTGGTAGAAGTCATTCCAGGCGATCTGCTTGATCAGCTCTCCCGGCACCGGCCGTTGCCGGGTGAACACCGCGTAGAGATCGACGTAGTGGCGCATCAGGTACCTGCCCACGAGGTCGGACTGGTTGCCCAGCCCGCGCGGCCACGCGCTGCAGGCGGAGGCGAGGAGGAGCCGCGGGCTTTCCAGTGCGCCGGCCGCCAGGAAATAGCGCTCCCCGCGCAGCGCCAGCGGTGCGCCGTCGCGCACACAGTGCAACTGCTGTACGCGCTCGCCATCGGCCTCGATACGCGTGACCTCGCAGTCGTCGAGCAGGACCGCGCCGTGCTGCCGCAACGCGGGTACCAGGCAGGTGCTCGCGCTGTCCCGCTTGCAGGGCCTGTCGCAGAGGTAGCTCTGGCAGGTGCGACAACCCGCGCTGAAGTCACAGGCCAGCGGCAGTGCATAGGGATGCAAACCGCGCTCGGCGAAAAAGTCGAACAGCTCGCGGTTGGGCGGCGACAGCGCCGGCGCCGCGGGGAATTCGCCCTGGTCCGGGCCGCGCATCGGGTCTCTGCCGCCGCGTACCCCGTAAAGCTGTTCCGCCGCGGCGTAATACTCGCGCAGCTCCGCGTGGCCCACGGGCCAGCGCTCGGGCAGCGCCGCGCCGGCGGCCGGGTGGTTGCCCGCCGGCGCAAAGTCTTCGGGGAAAAATCGTTCGAGGGCCATACCGTACAGCGCGGTTGAGCCGCCGGTGCCGGTACCGATAAAGGGTGTGAAGGCGCGGGGGCGGGCGGCCGCGCTGCTGTCGACGATCTCATCCGGGTAGCGGCCCCCGGCGCGCAGCGCCTGTGTGGTTGACTCCCCGGCGGCATCCGGGTGGCGTTCAGGAAAGTCGCCGCGCAGGGCGCCACCCTTGTCCAGGTGGGAGCGGCCGCGCTCCACGAAGAGCACACGGCGCCCGGCCCTGGCCAGCGCATAGCCCAGCGTGGCGCCGCCCATGCCCGTGCCCACAATGATGTCGTCCCAGCGCGCGCCGGCGATGTCCTGATAGGAAATTGGCATGTTGCGCTATAACCAATAAAAATGCTTATAATCTAGCCACATGCCCGATTGGCATAGAGGTCGCGGTTTACCCCGTCTGCGGACCGGAAGGGACGGGCAGCGCGGGAGCAGGGAATGAGCCTATCCCATCGTCCCCGGCCTGGGCAGCGGAAAAGCGTCGAAAAATTTTACATTCCGGCTGTTGCAGGGGGTGCGGTCCGGCGGAAACATTTTTTAACTATCTGAAATATATGGAAAATTTATTTTTGGCACATGGATTGCTTTATTCAGGGCACAAGGAAATGCCCTCATACCGGGCCAAAGATTCAACATCGCTCTTAAGAGAGTTAGGGAGTAAGGCAATGAAAAACTCAAGCATTATCAAGAAGGCGTTACCCGCTGCAGTGGTATTGGCATGTGCAGGTGGGCTGTCGTCCAATGCCAATGCTTCGGCGTACGCGATCTCCTATGACAACGTGTTCAACCTGAGCGTGCTCAGCGCGCCGTTTGTACCGCTGTCGGACTTCAACTCGTTCACCGCGACGTCCAGCGTGGGCGCCAACCTCAACGGCCTGAACGACCCCGGCCAGCCCGCCAACTCCGATATCACGGGTGGCCCGGTTGACGCCGTGGTGACCTACGGCCTCGGCAGTGTCTTCCCCGGTGCTGCTCCCGGCAACAACGCCATGACTGCGGTCGGCCAGGGCGGCAACTACGCCTACGGCGACGCGCAGGTCAGCTCGACGGCGCTTACCCAGGCGGACTTCTTCTCGCCTGTGGTCGCCACCGGCAACCTGACCCAGGCGTGGAACATCGCCGAGGGTTACATCGCCAACGACGGCTTCGCAGATGCAAGCGGCCTGAACGGCTCGGTAACCGGCTTCAACACCACGATTACGCTGCAGGAAGCGACCTCGTTCAGCTTCACGTTCAACGCGGATCCCTACATGTACGTGGAGATTTCCCCTGACGCGGCGGGCACTTCCAACGCGAACCTCGACGTGACCTTCACGATCACCTCCGGCGGCACCACGGTCTTCGACTGGGCTCCCGATGGTGTACTGGGTTCAGGCATCACCGGTGGTGTAGAGACGGCTGACCCGTTCAACCTGAACGGTTCTATCGAAGTGGGCAACCCGGGTGAAAGCGCCGTGTTTGACCCCTGCGGCAACGGTGCCCCGACGGGTGTTGTCGACCGCGGCTGTGCCGGGTCCAACCTCTTCTCTGCCAGCACGTTCCTGCTGCAGCCGGGTATCTACACGATCTCCCTGGACATGGTTGAGAACATCGACATCCTTACGCAGGCCCGCCCGCCCGTACCTGCTCCCGGCATCCTGGCCCTGTTCGGCCTGGCCCTCGCCGGCCTGGGTGTGAGCCGCCGCCGCGCTGCCTAAGCACTAAATCTCCTCCGCTGAAAGGGGGGTGGCTATCAC
>JAUIEP010000167.1 GCA_030428835.1 Gammaproteobacteria bacterium
ACGACCGGCGCCAGCGGACCACTATCCTCGACAAGCGTTACGATGCCGACATGGCGGCGCTGATGGCCGCAGAACTGGCGCGCGACAACTACCGCTACCTGAAGGGCGCCATCGACCGGCCGCTGCAACCGACAGATCTCTACATGGCGCATTTCCTCGGCGCCGGCGGAGCGAAGAAGTTCCTGCTTGCCCTCGAGAACGAACCGGGTACCCCGGCCGCAGCACTGTTTCCCTCCGCGGCCAGGGCCAACCGATCGGTGTTCTACGCGAGCAGTTCGCAGTCGCGCTCAGTGCGCGAGGTGCACAGTTTCTTCCGGCAGAAAATCGAGGCGATATAGCGCCGGCCTGCGCCGGCGCAGCCAGTCACCTCAGAAATCCTCGAAGTCGATTTCGACGGGGTACTCGATGGTGACAGGGCCGCCGCTGGGCATCTGCACATTGCTGATCGTGACGATGTACGGCGTATCGTACTGCCAGTTGTCGACCATCCACGAGAGGAAGTTGCGCAGCCCGTAGCCGATGCTGTCCGTGTACTGTGAGTGCACGGACAGCGGGGCGCCGGTGACGGCGTGGCGCACCGAGACGCTCGCACTGCCGAAGTAACCGAAACTCCCCGAGCCCGAGGACGGCACCATGCTGATGCTCCACGGGGTCGGGCTGGCGCCCTTTTCCACCAGGACATACGGGTAATTGCGGTACGGGAATGCCACGTATTCGAGATCATCCGGCAGGTCGTAGCCCGGCGGGCTGCCGAACCCGAACACTTTCATCGAGGCGTAGCCTTCGACCTGGCCGTAGGCCGTGTAGCCCAGGTTGGGGAACAGCACCCAGCGCCGGTGCCCCGCCGCCATGAGGGACGAAACGTTGTGGTTGTCGTTGGCCCAGCCGAGGGCGTAGTGTGCCGGGTCGCCCTGCCAGGAACTCCAGGAAATATTGGAGGTACCCGCACCCTCGTCCGCTGCGGCCGTGTAACAGGTGTCGCCCGGCTCCGGGTGGTGGGTGAAATAGTCGTTGGCCAACTGGACGAGGTTGGCCTGCTGCATCTGCGCGTTGTAGAACGCGTCGTACTCGACCGGCGGCAGGTAGTGCAGCCTGCGCACGAGATTGAGTGCGTAGAGAAAGCGGTTGGTTGCCTGGGCATTCAGCACGCCCGGGTCGCAGTTGCCGGCGTCCGGCAACGTCTGGTAGAGAAAGCTGTCGCTGCGATAGCTGAAACTGCCGAGGCCACCCAGGAAGTTGTCCCACTCGGCGACGCTGTAGCGGCCGGGGTCGTTGACCGCCGCGAAGCTCGGCGCCAGGTGGATGTCGATGTCATCGTCGAGCATTGCCGCGAGGACCGGGAACAGCGCGAGTGGCGCCATGTTGAGTTCGCAGGGGGTGTCCAGCCCGCCGCAGGCGGTCGGCCCTGTCCAGCCGGTAAAGGTGTAACCGGGCGCCGCGACGGCCTGGAATACCTCGACCTGGCTTGTGGAGAAGAGATCCACGTAGCAGGTCGACCCGGACGAGCAGGACAGGCCCGCCTCCGACACGACCTGGCCCCCGGTCGGGACTTCTATGACAACCCGGCACCCCGCCAGGGCCACCAACCCGAGCGCCAACAGCGCCCGCAACCACCTGCTACCACTGGAAAACATGCCCCGTCCCCAAAGATATTCCCCTTGGTGATAATGATAGGCGTAGCTGATTCCTGCGCAAGCTTCCCGGGGCGCCCGGAGGGCCCGCGGGCGGGAAAAGCAGGCAAACTGTGAGCCGGGTCACAGCTTGAAAGGGCGCGCGCCGTCCTCAGCGCGCGGGTGTCAGGGAGACTGGCACGGACTTGAATGCCGGGGTGTGGCTGCGCGGGTCGCAGTCCCGCGTCGTCAGGCGGTTCGCCTCCGGGTAGTAGGCCGCCAGGTTGCCGCGCGGCAGGTCGAAGATCTTAACCGTGACCGCCCGCATGACACCCGTGTCGGATTCGAGATCGACCTTGTCCCCGGGCGACAGGCCGAGTTCCAGGGCATCCGCCCGGTTCATCAGGACCGTCCAGCGATCGGTGACGCCGCGGTAGCTGTCCTGCTCCTCGTAGATGATCGAATTGAACTGGCCCTCGCTGCGGATCGACACCAGGGTAAAGTTGCGGCCGCCCGCTGCAGTTGGGGTCGCGGCGGGCACGACGAAGCGTGCCCGGCCGTCCGCGGTCCTGAATTGCGGGTTGTGCAGCACGCGGCCGCCGACGTAGAACTCCTGTCGCGCGACATCGATGTCCGCCAGCGCCTCCATGCCCGGGATCACCTCGGCGATGGCCTCGCGCACCCGCGCGTGGCGCTTGAACGCGGCGAAGTCGACGGGACTGTCCGGCAGCAGTTGCGCGGCGATGTCGGCGAGTATGCCGACTTCCGAGCGCACCGCGGCGATGCGCCGGATGCCGCCGTCACTCAGGCGCACGTAGTTGAACATCGACTCCTGCGTGGTGGGTTCGGGCTCTTCATCGCGGGCGCATACGGGGAGCACCAGCACCTCGCCCGAATCCACGCCCTGCACGTGGCCGCGGTTGAGTGTGGTCGTGAGGAACACCTTGAAGCCGATGTTGTCGAGGGCGCGCTCCGCCCAGGCGCGCTCCGGTGTCGCCTCGAACAGGTTGCCGCCCATGACCAGGGCGGCGTCGACCTCGCCGGCGTGGGCCTGCGCCAGGGAGGCCATGGTGTGCAGGCCCTGCTCGCGCGGCAGGCTGACGCCAAAAGCGGCCTCCATGCGCCGGAAGACGTCCTCGGGCAGCACCGGCTTGACGCCGATCGTGCCGATACCCTGCACGTTGCTGTGACCGCGCAGGGGCAGGAGTCCGGCGTATCGCTTGCCGGCCATGCCGCGGGCCAGCGCGAGGTTACAGATCCACTCGATATTCTCGACCCCGTGGCGGTGATGCGTCATGCCCATGCCCCAGGCGAAGATCGTATTGGCGGAGTCCGCGTACACCGCCGCCACGTCGTCGATGTCTGCCAGCGGCACGCCGCAGAGCGCGGCGAGAGCCTCCGCGTCGACGCTGGCGAGATAGTCGCGCAGTGCATCGAAGCCGTGCGTATGTCCCGCGATGAACGCGTCCTCGGCGCCACCGCGCGCCAGGACCCGTTGCAGCAGCGCCGTGAACAGCGCCACATCGGTGCCCGCGCGCGGTTGCAGGTAGTGGCTGGCGATGTCGTCGCCGTGCTTAAGCATCGAGCTCGGCATTTTGGGTGCGGCGAAGCGCACCAGGCCCGCCTCTTTCAGCGGGTTGATCACGATCACCTTGCCGCCGCGGCGGCGCAACTGGATCAGCTTGTGCAGCAGGCGCGGGTGATTGGACGCCGGGTTGGCGCCGATCAGGAAGAACAGGTCGCAACCGCCGATGTCGTCGAGTTCAATGGTCGCCGTGCCTGTGCCGATGGTGTGTCCCAGCGCCTCGCCCGTGGCCTGGTGGCAGTAGTAGGAACAGTTGGTGACGTTGTTGGTGCCGTACAGCCGGGCCATGAGTTGCAGCAGGAAACCCGCCTCGTTGGAAGAGCGCCCGGAGCTGTAGAAGAAGCTGCGCCGGGGCTGGGTTTGTGCGAAGCGTGTCGCGACCCGTTGCAGCGCGCTGTCCCAGGCGATTTCCTTGTAGTGGGTGTCGCCCGGCGCCTTGTGCAGGGGCATCCCCAGTCGGCCCAGGTGTTCGAGCTGGTAGGCGGACAGTTCGCGCAGCTCGGCGATGCCGTGGTTGAAAATCTCCCGGGGAATGGGCGGCTGGATGTCCGTGGACTGGGCCTGCACGCTCTTGTTGCATACGGAGGGAAACTCGCCCAGCTCGTTGGTCATGCCGCCGCGCTGGCCGCCCATGCCGAGGCCGCAGGCCTTGCACGCGTTTTTCGCCGAGAGTGCCCTGGCCGAGTCCAGCAGCCCTATCTGCCGCGCGGTCTGCAGTGTGTACAGGACTTTCTTTGCGCCGCCGCCGATCACACGGCCACCTCCCGTTGGTGCTACAGGGCTATTATAGCTGGAGCTATAAAGAGCCGCAGCCCGTGCGAGTGTGAAGAATACCGCCGCGCCTTTGACACTGTCGCGTCGCCGGGTGAGTATCAGGCCGCCTTCACCCGGTGCGGGCCCCGGCCATGTGGGCCTGGTCCCGCCAGTGAGGACGATGCCGCGCTGCAGGGCGGGTCATCACTGGGGTAAAGTGTCACACAGCCGTCAGTTTTCTCAGCTATCCTGATGGGCGCCCATCCGCAAGCAGAGGCAGATTCATGTCCCAACGCGTCAAGAAACTCGTCATGGCCGCGGCCGTCGCCGCCCTCGCCGCGCCGGCCCAGGCCCAGAACCTTCTCGAAGAGGTCATCGTGACCGCGCAGAAGCGCGAGCAGTCCGCCACCGATGTGCCTCTCTCCATCACGGCCTACAGCGAGGATTTCCTCGAGAGCGTCGGCATCGAGGGCTTCGAGCGGCTGTCGGCCTTCACCCCGGGCCTTGTGGTACAGGAGCAGAGTCCCAACAACCCCGCCTTCGTGATTCGCGGTATCACCTCGGACACCGGTAGCGCCCAGCGCCAGTCGCGCGTATCCATCTACCAGGACGGGATCGACATCTCCCGCGCCCGTGGCGCTGTCGTGGACCTGTTCGACATCGAGCGCGTCGAGATCGTGAAAGGACCCCAGGCCACCCTGTTCGGTTCCGCGGCCAGTGTCGGCGCCATCAGCGTCATCTCGAACAAGCCCACGGACGAGCTGGAGGGCAGCGTCCTGTTTGGGCTAGGCAATTACGACGAGAGCAAGTTGAGCGGCATGATTTCCGGCCCGCTCGCCGGCGACAAGTTGCGTGCACGACTGGCGTTTGTGAAGAAGAAGCGCGACGGTTACATCAAGAACCGCGACGGGGATGCGGGTTCGGCCCGCCCGGGCGGCGCGGATGCCCACGACCTGAACGGCAAGGATACTTTCGGCACCCGGCTCGTGCTGGACTCGCGGCCGGTGGACCCACTGCTCCTCGAGTTCATCGCGCAGTACCAGAAGGACACGCCGCCCGGCACCGCGTTCAAGAGCGCGGTGCTCGAGCCCGTCGGCGGTACAACAGACCCGAACAGCGACGCCGAACTCAGCCCCAACGGCGCGCGCAATTCCGCCTACCTGGGCGGGCGACTGGGCGTGGACCGGGATGTGCAGTCGTACACCTTCACCTCGGTGTACGAGACCGAGGAGGCCTGGAGCTTCACGGGCATCGCGAACTACCGCGAGTTCGACTCCTACGAGGTCTTCGACGCCGACGGCTCGTGGTCCAACCTGTTACAGGCCGCCGAGGACGCCGAGGGCGAGCAGTGGAGTTTCGAGGTGCGCGCCAACTACGACGACGGCGACCGCTGGGCGGGCTTTATCGGCGCCAGCGTGTTCGACGAGGACGGCTACCAGCGCGCGCCGACCGAGGGTGACACGGGGCTCCTCACCCCGCTGGCGCTCGCGTGTATCCTCGACGATTGCGATGCCACGACCGCGCGCAACCTGCTGGCGGGCCCCGAGAACGGCGTGCTGTATGCGGCGGAGTTCACCAACTTCGGCGAGACCAGGACCTACTCCATCTACGCCGACGCCACCTACCGGGTGACGGACAACCTCGGGGTGACGCTCGGCGGACGCTACGTGAGCTACGAAAAGACCTCCGGGTACGCGGCGACCAGCGACTTCGGCCTGTTGCGGATCAACTTCGGTGAAACCGGCAACGAGGTGGTGGAGAGCGACGAGGAAACCTCCGACGCCTTCCTGCCGCGCTTCATCATCGACTACGATGTGTCCGAGAGCACCAAACTGTACCTGAACCTCGGTCGCGGCCACTCCAGCGAGGTGGTCGACGTGGGTCCGAACCCGTTTGCGGAAGGGCTCGCCGTACCCGATATCGTGGTCACGATCATCGACGAGGAAACGGTCGACAATATCGAGATCGGCTTCAAGTCTGTGCTCGACGACGGCAACCTCGTGCTCGAGGGCGCCGCCTTCTACCAGATTTACAGTGACTTCCAGACGTCGATCATCGACAACCTGCAGGAGATCACCGTCACGGTGGACGAGGCGGTGCAGCAGGGGGTCGAGTTGTCGGTGAACTACGCGCCGACGGACAACTGGTTCACGTTCTTCAACGCGGCCTGGATCGACTCGGAGCTGGAGAACGACGACGTCGACGGCGACCTCGTGGACTTCGACGGCAATCGCTTCCGGCTGCAGCCGGAGACGGCGCTCTCCGCCGGCTTGCGCTACAGCTTCGCCGCGTGCGACGGCTTCTTCGACACCGGCGCCTACTGGGACTACCGCTCGAGTGTGTTCTTCGAGGAAAACAATGCGCCGGTGGTCGGCATTCCCATCAAGCAGGGCTCCTATTCCGTGTGGTCCCTGCGCGCGGGTTACTCCGACGGTGAAGAACGCTACCGGGTGCAGTTCTACGTGAACAACCTGCTCGACGAGGAGTTCGTGCTCGACGGCGGCAACACCGGCGGCAGCCTGGGCTCTCCGACGTTCATCGCCGGTCCGCCGCGTATGTGGGGCGGCGACGTGACGCTGTTCTTCTAGGGCGAGTTGCTGCCTCTGCCGGTGTACTAGAACGAGCGCAACTCGGAAGAGCGCAACCGGATCGGCTGGTAGCCGAAGACCGCGCTCAGGTGGTGCAGGTAGGCGTGTTGTCCGAACTCGCGCCACTGGGCGGTAACTTCTTCATGTACCGCGGCGTAGTGCGCCAGCAGGTCGTCGTAACTCACCGTGCCAGTGAGTGTCTTTTCGGCGCTCAGCTCCTGCACCATAAGCAGCCAGCTCTGGCTGGCGCCCATGATGAAATAGGGCCAGGAGCGCTGGATCTCCAGCGGCCACTCGCGGTCGCTGGTGTCTTCCAGTGCCGCCAGTTCCTCCCGCGTGCGGCGGTGAAAGCGCGTCTCCTCGATCATCTCCCGCTCCAGCAGCCACCCGGTCAGCGGGTTCGCCTCGACATCCGCTGCCAGGGCCTGCGCGGTGAACTCGTCGGCATACAGGATCAGGCTGAACTGGTGCCCGGAGGGCGTGCGCCCGGCGCGCCGGTGGATGCGCCACAGCGCGATATCCTCCTGGTATTCCAGTAATGCCGGCGCGATGATCTGGTCGGCGATCAGCAGGTGGCGTGAAAAATCGGGAATCTCTCCCTCCGGCCAGGTCAGCTTGAAGCGCAGTTGCCACCAGGCGCGCTCGGGATGCTCCGCGGCGAGCGGGGCGGCGGCGGGATGGAGTTCCGGGGCCGGGGCGATCTGTACGGTGGAGCAGGCGGACACACACAGCGCGAGGCATGTCAGGGTGAGAATCCGGAACAAAATCATGGCAGCACCTGTGGTGAAACCCGGGAAGCGCCCGCTATTGTGTCACACTCCATTGCGCCCGGGCTGTGACTGGTTCGCAGATTCGGGTGAATCACCTGGCGCCGCGCGCCATCGCTTGTGAAATTTTGGCCAACACCTATATGATCGGGTTTTGGCAGGCATGAACGGCAATATCGGGGGTCCTGTGTCCGATTTAACACTTGAAGTTCCGAAGGGCCTGCGGCGCGGCAAGCTGCGTTGGAATCAGCAGCGTTCGGTGGCTTCCGGCGTCGAATTGTTGCAGCTGATGGCCACATCGCTCGGCCATGCCAGCCTTGCGAACGTCAGCGTGCTCGATGTCGGCTGCGGCTGCAAGTTCACCCAGGCGATACTCGACCGTGGCCTTCCCGTTGGCCAGTACACGGGAATTGATGTGTATGCCGACATGATCGAGTTCCTGCGCGCGGAGGTGTCGGACCCGCGCTTTGCGTTTCACCACATCAACACCCACAACGCGATGTACAACCCGGAGGGTATACCCTTGTCCGCGGAGACAACCCTGCCCGTCGAGCAGGGCAGTTTTGACATCGTCTGTGGCTTCTCCCTGTTTACGCACCTGGCGCCTCACGACTATGTGTCCATGCTGAAAGTCCTGCGCCGCTATGTGAAGCCGACGGGGCACCTGTTCTTCAGCCTGTTCATCAATGAGGAAACCCCGGGTGGCCTGGGGCGGGTCGACAGGTTCAAGAAGGCGATGCAGAAAGCGGACCAGGCCAGGCTCGACAAGTACCGGTCGGGCTTCGAGACGACGCAGCGCGAGGGTATTCCGGATTTCCTGGACGCCATCCCGGAGCAGCCACTGCGAGTCGCCATGTACTCCAGGGAGTACGCGCTCAAGCTGGTCGAAGGCACGGGCTGGCGCATTGATTCAGTGAACGATCCGCTCGAGCACATACAACACTACATGATCTGCAGTCCTGCCTGAGCGGCCGCGGACCCATGGCGAACAGGTAGCCCACGTGGAGCAGAATACATCCGTCCACAGACTCAGTGGCGCGCGCGTATTGATAGTCTTCGGTCTGCTCGTCGCCGTGCTGGCCATCGTCGATATACTGCGCGTCGCCTTCTATACCAAACCCAATATCCTGCTCATCGTGGTCGATGACCTCGGCGTGAACGACCTGGGTTTCGTCGATCCCGCCTTGAGTACGCCCAACATCGACGCCCTCGCGGCGCAGGGCACCTACTACACGCGGCACTACACGGACGCCACCTGCACGGTCACGCGCGTGGGAATCCTCACCGGCGAGTCGCCGTCGGTACACGGCTTTCGCACCAATGCCGGGGGCATCTCGCCCGAGGTGCAGACGCTGCCGGACGTGCTGCGCGGCGCCGGCTACCGCACCCATCACGTGGGCAAGTGGCACGTCGGCTACGCGTCGCGCCTGGCCTGGCCCACCGCGCAGGGATTCGACGGCTTCTTCGGTTTTCTCGACCAGCATTTCCTCGGCGTGCCGCCGCGCGACGGCGAGTGGATGCTGAAGAAGCCCACTTACCGCAATCCCTGGTTGATGCGCGATGAGCAGGCGCCGCAGCAGCACCGTGGCCATCTCACCGACCTGCTGGCGGCAGAGGCGGTGGCGTTCGTCGAGAGCCAGCGCGACGCGCAGCAGCCATGGTTTCTCAACGTGTGGACCTACGCGCCGCACGAACCCATCGAACCGGCCCGGCGTTTCGCCTCGCGCCACCCCGACACACCTGCGGGCGGCTACCTGGCCATGGTGGAAAGCGCCGACGATACCGTGGGCCGCATCCTCGACGCCCTGGAGGCCACCGGCCAGGCCGAGGACACCCTGGTGATTATCGCCAGCGACAACGGCGGCACCAACAAGCACCGCGACAGCAATTATCCGCTGGTCGGCAGGAAGGGCTCCTTCGCGGAGGGCGGTGTGCGCGCGCCGCTGCTGGTGCGCTGGCCCGGCAAGGTGCCCGCCGGCAGGGTGGTGGACGAGGTCGTTACCTACCTCGACTACCTGCCGACACTCGCAACCGTGGCGCGCGCCCGGATACCCGAGGGGCTACCCGGACGCAACTGGTTGGGCGAGACCACGCTGGTCCCGCCCCTGTCGCGCAATCTCTACTGGGAGGTCAGTTCCGAGTTCATCCACGGCTGGGGCGCACTGTCGAAGGACAAGCGCTGGCGCCTGGTGAACGACCCGTATTCGGAGCCGGCTCTGTTTGATCTCGAGGCGGACCCCGCTGCGGGGGTTAACGTGATCGCCGGGCACCCGGACGTCGCCCGCGAACTCGGCGACGCGTACCGCACGTGGCGGGCGGGTGCGCGCACGGTGCCATTGGACTACAGGCAGACACTGTCCAACGGCGGCGGTGAATTGACCGGACTCAGCCTGCAGCGCGTGCCGGGATTCGACAACCACACTTTCGGTATCGCCGTGGAACCGGAGGCGGCCGGCGATGCTGTCGTCGAGGTCATCGCATACCAGGCCGACCAGTGGCAGCTCGTCCGGCGCGGCGACAAACTGCTCCTGGGCATGAACGGCGTTGAACTGGAGGCACCGGCACCCCCGCCCGGTGCCTGTCATACGATTATCGTCGGCTCCCTCTTCCACAAGGCCCACATCAGCAAG
>JAUIEP010000168.1 GCA_030428835.1 Gammaproteobacteria bacterium
ACGCAGGCGGGGTCGAGGTGGGAGTCGCGGGTAATCTCGACCCGCTCGGCCGCGCGACTGCAATCGATCAGTTCCGACCCCGGGTCCAGCGGGCTCAGCTCGCAGGCCTGCAACAGTGCCGCCGCGATAACGACGGCCAACGGGCGCGCTAACCTGGCGCACAACATGGCGTGTCACCTGTGAAAATGCACATGCGCTTAAGCCTAGAGACTCGCGCCCAGATAGCAAGTTGCGGCGTCATTTCTGCCGCGCATGAGGCATAATCAGCAGGCCGCGGCAGGTAACACACCAGAATAAGCAGTAACAACCGCAAAAAAAGGATGCAATGAGCGACTCGCGCCTACTCTACGACGGCTTCCTGGATTCCGTCGCCCGCTTCCCGGATCACGGTGCACTGCACGTCGATGGCGAGGAGCTGTCCTACGCCACGCTGCACGACGACGCGCGGCGCATCGCCGCCGTCATCAACGGCGAGGCGGCGCCCACCTCCCCGGCGCTGGTGGCCATCTTCGCCTATCGCAGCAGGGCCGCCTACGCGGGCGTGCTCGGCGCGCTGCTCTCGGGGCACGGCTACGTGCCGCTGAACCGCACCTTCCCCACGGAGCGCACGCGCGCGATGCTCACGCGCTCCGGCTGCTCCGCCATCGTCGTCGATGCGGCGTCGGGTGAACAACTCGGGGAGTTGCTCGAGGGCGTCGCGGCCCCCATGACGCTGATCTTTCCCGAGGAGCCGCACTCGGCAGAACTCGAGGCGAAGTGGCGGCCCCACGTGGCGGTGGGTGCCAGGGACTACGCGGTGCCGCAAGACTGGGCCCCGCGTCGCGTGACGGATGACGACCTCGCCTACCTCCTGTTCACCTCCGGCAGCACCGGCGTCCCCAAGGGCGTGATGGTCGCGCAGCGCAACGTCATCGCTTTCGTCGATGTAATGACGGCGCGCTACGGCGTCAACGAAACCGACCGCTTCTCCCAGATGTTCGACATGACCTTCGACCTGTCGGTCTTCGACATGTTCGTCGCCTGGAGCGCC
The DNA here is from genome assembly GCA_030428835.1 of Gammaproteobacteria bacterium. GTDB lineage: Bacteria > Pseudomonadota > Gammaproteobacteria > Pseudomonadales > Halieaceae > Marimicrobium. Next base: position 1,031 of record JAUIEP010000168.1, read on the forward strand.
GGCGCCTGCCTGTGCTGCCCGCCGAAGGACGCGCTGATGCGACCGGGCCAGTTCATCAACGACCAGAAGCTCACGGTGTGGTTCTCGGTGCCGTCGGTGGTGGTGTTCATGCAGCGCTTTCGCATGCTCGAACCCGGCGCCTACCCGTCGCTGCGCCTGAGCCTGTTCTGCGGCGAGCCGCTGCCCGTTGACTCCGCCGTCGCCTGGCAGGCCGCCACACCCGCCGCCATCCTCGAGAACCTGTACGGCCCCACGGAACTGACCATCGCCTGCACCTGCTACCGCTGGGACGGTGAGCGTTCCGCGGCGGAAGCGGAAATGGACCTCGTGCCCATCGGCTACCCGTATCCGGACATGACCCCACTCATCGTCGACGACGAGCTCGCCGAGGTGGCACCGGGCGCCGAGGGAGAACTGCTGATGACCGGGCCGCAGGTGACCCTCGGCTACTTCAACGACCCCGAGAAAACGGCCGCGGCATTCGTCACGCCGCCGGGCCGTGACGCAGTGTATTACCGGACCGGGGATCGCGTGCGCAAACCGCTCGGCGACGGCCCCATCACGTTCCTGGGCCGGGTGGACTTCCAGGTCAAGATCGGCGGCTACCGCGTCGAACTCGGCGAGATCGAGGCCGTCGTGCGCAGGAGCGGCAACTTCGCCGGCGTCGTGGCGGTGCCGTGGCCGGTCTCGGCGAGCGGCGCGGACGGCATCGAGGTCTTCGTCGAGGGGGAGAAGCCGGAGGGCCTGGCGGGCGTGCAGAAGCAGGTCTCGCGGCACCTGCCGTTCTACATGGTCCCGCGCAAGTGGCACTTCGTGGCGCAGTTCCCCCTGAACAGCAACGGCAAGGTGGATCGCGGGGCCCTGCAGGCGAGCCTGCGGAAAGACAGATAAGGGGAACGACATCGCGTTTCAGGCCACGCCGTTTGCCGACGCCCGTCCCCGGGACTACCCTGAAGCCGAACGGATGAGGAAAACGCCATGATGAGCTCCCTGGCCAGACTCCTGTTGTTGGCCGCACTGGTCCCTCTGTCGAGCTGCCGCATCGGCACCGCCGTGTTTGACGGCGGCGACGTTGTCTCGGCGTCGGGCCAGCGCGATTGTCTCGAGGGCCGGACCTGCGAGTTCCAGGTTGGCGATGCGAATTTCACGGATTCTTTCACGGCGGTGCCGAAAACGGGTTACGCGTTCGTGAAATGGCGTGCCGGGGAGGACCACCTGTGCGCCAATTCGACCAACCCCGTGTGCAACGTGTCGAATGTGGGCGCACAGGGCATCGCGGCGCTCGAGGAGGTGATAGCGTCCGACAGGATGTTTTACCTCGTGCCGGAATTCGAATGTGTACTCGATAGCTGCCCCGACATTTTACTGGACAGTGTGTTGCTTGAACTGGTGGAGCAGAGCGAGCTGGTCGACGAGTACATGGCCATTCACGGCGCTTATCCGGCTATCAATGAATTTTTCGGTCTCAACACATCCTACCGCGGAACCGGGGGCCTGATTTCCCACATCTCTGTCCAACCCTGGTCGCTCTCCGAGGGCGATTCCGTCTACCTCGTCGCCGCCGTCTACAACAGCCTCTGGGACGGCACCGGCACGCCCAGCCACACCGCGCTGTCGTACTTCAGCCTCTCGGGGTCGACCAACGCGGACAACTCCATGACCTGGGAGTGCATACCCATCGGTGGCCCGAACAACCCGTTCCCCACGCCGCCACTGTCCTACCTCCCCATCGAGTGCCGCGGTTTCTGACACGCACACGACACCCACCGGAGAAACCACGCCATGCCCGCGGCAAACCACAAACTGACCACGCAGGAGATGGCGCGCTTCGTCGCCGACGGCTACCTGCGCTTCGATGGGCTCGTCCCGCAAGAGATCAACGAGCCGGTCATCGAGGAACTGCGGCTGCTCGAGGTCAACAAGATCAACCAGATGCTGGGCGTCCCGCTGCAGGAAGGCGGACCGCAACAACCCGCGAGCCTGACACCGCTGTCCCAATGTTATCCCGCGCCGTCGCTGCTCGGCGCCATGCTGAACCTGCCCGCGGTACAGGGCATCATCGAGTCCCTGGTGGGCCCGGACCCGCTGTTCGACCACGATTTCGTGCACCGCCTGCCGGCGGGCAGTGACTACCAACAGCACCTGCACGTGGACGCCGTGGTCGACAGCGCCGACCCGACGTTCGACATCCAGCTCTTCTACTATCCCCGGGATGTCGCGCCCGGCGCCGGCGGCACGCGCTTCGTGCCGGCCACGCACCTGCGCCGCACCCGCGCCGAGGGCGTCGGCCGCTACCAGCACCTGGCGGGGGAGCAGCAGTACCACGGCGTTGCGGGCACCCTCATGGTGTTTCACCACGGCCTGTGGCACGCCGGCCAGCCGAACCCCAGCGACACCGATCGCTGGATGTACAAGATCCGGCTGAACCCGCGGGTACCCCAGATCAGGCTCTGGGACCTGGATGATTTCGAGGAAAAGCACAACGACGCCAGCGACCACACCTTCGCCCTGATGCGGCAGGACAGCGTCGCCCAGGTGTTGCGCACCATGCAGCCCTGGCAGAAAGGACACGAGCAGCGCTACGAGCAGATGCAGCGCGCCCGCCTCTGGCGCTACCTGAGCGGCGACCCCGCGTTCGACGTCGACTACTACCACACGCGCATAGAGCAGCGCGCGCGTCTGGCGGGAGAACCGGGCTGATGACCACCAGGCAACAGGTGCTGTACCTGTGGCTCGCCGAGGGTGCGCTGGACACGGAGACCGTGGGCTGGGCATTCCACGACGGCACCCGGGGCGAAGGGCCGCAACTGCCCGAAGGCGAGCCGCCCTACCCGTCCGGCCAGGCGGCGCTCGAGGACGGCTGGTTTCTCATCCAGTCGCCGGCGCCCGCGCCATTGCACCCGGGTGCCGAGTATGAGGTGACTTACCTCGCCAACGAGTTTGTCTTCGAGCGGCGTATCGAAATCCGGTCGTAGCCTGCGCCGCGCGCCACGGCACGACCTTCGCAGCAGCACGCACGGCCGCCTGTACAGGATGGCCGGGGAAATGCCGATGCCACAAAGACTCACCACACCCATGCTGTTGCTCCTGGCCTGCCTGCTGTCACCGGCCAGCGCGGTGGCGACGCCGGAACTCCTGCGCGCGGCGGCAACGGGCGACCTCGCCGCGGTCGAGGCGGCGCTTGCCGGCGGCGCCGACATCGACTTCACCGCCCCCAACAGGCAACCGCAGTACGGCTACCGGGTGCAGACCGCCCTGGAGCAGGCGGCGTCGGCCGGGCACACGGATGTCGCCGCGCTGCTGCTGGCGAAAGGCGCCGCGCTGCGTTCAGACCAGTGGTACGGCCTCTACGCCGCGACCTGGGCCGGGCAGGCGGGGCACCGCGAAGTCCTGGCGCTGCTGTTGCGCCACGCAGCGCCGCCTCCCGGGCAGATCGACTACCTGTTCGGCCCGGCATTGATCAACGCGGCGCGCAACGGCCGGGCGGCGTGCGTTGCGCTGCTGCTGGAGCGGGGTGTGTCGCCGAACTGGCATACGCCGGGCGACCACTTCCCGCGTCCCGCCCTGCTGGAGGCGCAGCGCAGCGGGCAGGCCGGGATTTTCAGCACACTGCTGGCAGCGGGCGGCGACCCGCGCCCCCACCCCGAGATCCTCACGTACGCCGCGATGCAGGGCGACGCCGTGCTGGTCGAGCGCCTGCTCGGCATGGGCATGCCCGCGAACACCCAGAGCGATATCGGGCTGCCGCTGTCGATGGCGGCCTGTGTGAACACCGGCGCCAACAGCGACTTCCAGCCGCGCATCAACGCCACCGTGGCCGTGCTGCTGGCGGCGGGTTCGGACGTGAACACACCGGCGCGCGGGCGGTCGCCGCTGTTCTGCGCGCAGGAAGACGGCAACCGGGAACTGGCCGCGATGCTCGAGGAGCACGGCGCGAGAAGTTTCGAGACGGCGGGCAGGAAGCTCAAGCGCCTCGGCTGGCAGGCCCTGTTCGGCCTGGGCGGACACTAGCGCGGGGCCTGCGGCACCGGATGCCGCAGACGTGCTTGTGGCATACTCCGGCGCATGTTCTGGGCACTCCTTATTCTGGCCATCGCCGTCTGCGTGCTGCTCCCCGGCCTCTGGGTGAAGCAGGTGATGGCGAAGTACAGCGCACCCGCCGATCGCTACCGCGAACAGGGCAGCGGCGGCGAGCTCGCGCGGCACCTGCTCGACCGCTTCGGCCTGGGCGATGTGACGGTGGAGGAGACGGCAGCCGGTGACCACTACGACCCCCGTGACAAAGCGGTGCGCCTGTCGCCGGACAACTACGCGGGCTATTCCCTGACCGCGGTCACCGTCGCCGCCCACGAGGTCGGCCACGCCATCCAGCACTCGCGCGGCGAGTCGCTGTTCCAGGCGCGGCAGAAGCTGGCCAAGGCCGCCGTGGTCGCGGAGCGCCTCGCGGGCATGCTGCTGATCGCCGCACCGATCGTGTTCATCCTCACGCGCACGCCGCAGGCCGGCGCCGCGACGATACTGATCGGCGTGCTGTCGATGGGACTCGGCACCATCGTGCACCTGGTGACACTGCCCGTGGAATTCGACGCCAGCTACGGCAAGGCCCTGCCGATTCTCAGGGAGGGCGAGTACCTGCACGAGGGCGACCTGGAGCACGCGCAGCGCATTCTCCGGGCGGCGGCGCTGACCTACGTGGCCGGTTCGCTGGCGAGCCTGCTCAACCTCGGACGCTGGATCGCCGTGCTGCGCCGGTAGCCCGCCCCGGCGCGGCGGCGCGCGGAGCGCATCATCCCTGCGCTGCGAGCCGCTCGCGCAGGACCTGCCACAACCTGTCCGCGTCCCAACCCGAATCGACCTCCACCACACAGTCCAGTTCAGCGCCGGAGAGCGCCTCTGAGTTTTCCTGCTGGCGCTCCATGACCGCGACATCCGCCTCGGACGCGTCGGCGTCGCGCGCCCTGAGCCGGCGCCTGAGCACCTCCTCGCTCGCCACGCATCCCAGGACGGCGAAAGGCACACCGAGCCCGCGCGCCAGGTGACGGAAGTCGTCGCGGGGCTGCCGCTGCAGGAAGGTTGCATCCACGATCACGGCGAAGCCCGCGTCGAGTATCACGCTCGCCAGTTGCCGCAGGCGCTCGAAGGTCCTGGTGGTCATCTGGGCCGAGTAGAGTTCCGCTTTTTCCGCCTGCGTGCTGCTGTCCTCGGGCCGCAACCCGAACAATCGCTTGCGCTCCACGTCGGAGCGAATGCGCACCGCCCCGCTCGCCTCCACCAGCTTGCCGGCCACCGTGGACTTGCCGCTGCCGGACAAGCCGTGGGTGATCGCGAGGAAGCGCCGCCGTGGCTGGCAGTAGCGGTGGGCCATGTCGAGGTAGCGCCGCGCCTCGCGGTAGGCTTCGGTGGAAGCCAGGTCGGGATGGTCTGGCGGCTGTTGCAGCAGGTTCACCTTGCAGCGCACCAGCGCGTAGTAGCTCGCGTACAGGTCGAGCAATTCGAGCCCCGCGTAATCGTCGCGGTACTCCTGGTAATAGGTGAGCAGGCGGTAGGATTCGGCGGGGTGCCCCCGCGCATTGAGATCCATGTCGAGCAGCGCGAGCTCGGCGATGCTGTCGATGACGCGGAAACCGGCGTTGAATTCGATGCAGTCGAACAGCCGCACCGCGCCGTCGATGATCGCCATGTTGCCCAGGTGGTCATCGCCGTGACCGTCGATGACCCAGCCGTCGCGGATGCGCTGCTGCATCACCGGCAGCAGTTGGCGGTACTGCGCGCGCGTCCGTTGAGTGATCGTCTCGAGGTGACGCGCCTCGGGCGCGAGCAACGGGTAGTCCGCGATATGCGCGAAGTTTTCCTCCAGCGCCGCCTCGAGTACCGCGGGCGTACCGGCAGCGGAGCCGGCGGGGTCGGGGAAGCAGCGCGGCAACTGCGCATGCAGGCGCGCCAGTTCGCGGGCGATCGAGCGCAGCAGCGCACGGTCGAGGTCACCCCGGGCCGCGATAGTGTCGAGCAACTGCGCCTCGTCGAAGCGCCGCATCTGCACCGCGTAGTCGATGACCTCGCCGGCGCCGCCCATCACGGGTCCCGCGTCGCTCGCCGTGACCGGGACCACGGCGAGGTACAGCTCCGGCGAGAAACGCCGGTTCAGGCGCAGTTCCTCCTCGCAGTAGTGTTTGCGCTGTTCCAGGCGGGTGAAATCGAGGAAGCCGAAGTCCACCGGCTTTTTCAGCTTGTAGGCGTAGTCACCGCACAGGATGACCCAGGAGATATGCGTCTCGCGCACGCTGAACTCGCCCGTGGCGTGTGCGAACGCCTCTGGGCGGCAAAGCTGCCTGACGCTGTCGCCATCCATTGCTCGCCTCCGTGGCCGGTGGCGCCGGCCAAACAGCGTGTTCTAGCCCTGCGGCGTGACCAGGTACTTCTCGCCGGTTTTCATCTCGCGGTAATCGAGCACCGCATCGCGCGTGAGCATTTCCTCCAGCGACACCTTCGCCTTGTACGAGCTGGCGAAGGTCGTGGTGAGGCCGTCCAGCACGCGCTGGCGCATGCGCAGCAGCGTCTCCAGGCCCGCCTTCTGCAGGAAGGGCGTGAGCAGCCAGCCCGACAACGTCCAGCCGAAGCCGTAGGCGGGTGTCAGGATGGTGGGGCTGAAGTCGAGCCGCCCGTAGATGTACATCCGCTTCTCCTGCTCGGAGCCGTAGCGCGAAAACTCGCTCATCTTGCCGGTCGCCACCTGTTCCATCGCCTTGAAGCAGTTGTCCACCGCGTGCCCGCCGCCGATCGGGTCGAAGCCGCAGTAGGCATCGGCGGCGTCGATAGCCGCGCGCAACTGGTCCATGAAGTCGTCGTCCGACGAGTTGACGATATGTTTTGCGCCGAGGCCGGCGAGCAGCTCGACGTGCTCGGCCTTGCGCACGATGTTGACCAGCGGGATGTCGTCCTCGGCGCAGATCTTGACCAGCATCTGGCCGAGGTTGGAGGCGGCCGCCGTGTGCACGATGCCCTTCTGCTGTTCCATCCGCGCGGTCTCCACGAAACCGAGGGCCGTCATCGGATTGACGAAGGCGGACGCGCCGTCCTCGGAGGAAATGTCACCGAGCGGCAGGCACAGGCCGGCGTCGGCGAGGCAGTACTGGGAGTAGGCGTTGCCGGGCACGCACGCGACGCGCTGGCCCACCAGTGCTTGCGCCTGTTCCCCGTCACCCGCGGCGATGACCACGCCGGCGCCCTCATTGCCGACCGGCAGGCGCTGGCCGTGGCGGCCCTTCTGCGCGCTGTAAAACGGCTCCGGCATGGTGGCGACGAACCTGCCGGCGGCGTACTCGGCGTTCTCGAGGTCGGCCATGCCGGTGAGGATGGCGAGGTCGGACGGGTTGATCGGCGCCGCCTCCATCTCGACCAGCACCTGGTTGCCGGTGGGGTCGGCGACCTCGACCTGCGCGACCTCCACGGTGAGCTTGCCGTCTGCCAGTGTGCTGATGATCTGCTTGCCTGTGGTCATGCTGTACTCCTTCGTCATTAACGGGTCGCTGTTGGTAAGGGTCGCTGTGTTGCCTGCCGCGGGGAACGGCCGACGCGGCCGCTTACAGACGGTACTGCGCGATCTGTACTTCGTCGCCGTAGTCGGCGTAGTCGCCGTCGGAGCGCCTGCCGCGGAACTCGCCCCACACAATCGGGCGATAGTACCCTTTACCCGCGGCCGCCACCATCGACGGCAGCGGGCTGACACGGCAGTCGGCCGCGGGGTTGAGGAAGAACGGGATGCTGTAACGCGCGCGTGCGTCCATCGCACGCACGCGGTGAATGGCCGCCCGGTAGGTATCGTTGGACCAGACCTGCAGCATGTCGCCGGTGTTGATCACCAGTGCGCCCGGGATGACCGGCACGTCGTACCAGTAGCCGTCGCGGTACACCTGGAGGCCGTGGACGTCGTCCTGCAACAGCACTGTCAGTGCACCGGCATCCGTGTGGTGGTGAATACCGAGGTCCGCATCCGGCAGGTGGTCGCTGTCGAGACCGTCCATGGGGTCGTGGACAGGGTAGTAATTCAGGCGCACGAACCCGGTGTGGTTGCCGTCAAAATCGCGTCGCAGGAAATCGGCCGGCAGACCCAGGCCGAGGCAGAAACCCGCGAGCAGCCCCAGCGACAGGTCGGTGCAGGCTGCCAGGTAAGCGTTCATCACGGGTCGGAACCCCGGCAGGTCCGCCGGCCAGCGGTTACGCTGCCCGTAGATGGGGTCGGTACCCTCCGTGGTGAAATCGAAGATTTCCTTGCGATCGCGCTGGTTCTTGGTGAGTTCGTTGTTGTTGTAGCCCCAGGGGTTGTCGCGGCTGCGCAGGAGCGCGAGCTTGCGTTTCACGGGCAGGTCGAACAGCGCGTGGGTCTGGCGCCAGACCTCGTCGATCAGCGCCTGCCCGATGCCGTGATTGACCACCTGGAAGAAGCCCCAGGCGCGACAGGCGGCGGCGATCAGATCGACCGCCTCCCGCGCGGCCGCCGCCCCGGGCTTCCGCAGCAGCGCGGCGATGTCGATGACAGGGATCGGCTGCAGCCCCGCCGGATCACCGGCCACGGGGCGGCTGTCGAGGTCGCCCGAAGCCGCTCGCTGGTCGCTGCGCGTCACTGCCTGTGCCCGCCGGCCGGCGCCGGCGGGTTTCCCCGGGTTGCTCGCATGCAGGCCAGTATAGGAGTTGCGCAGGAGGCACGAAAGGCGGTGCGGCGGCGACCTGCCGCACGCCCAACGATGCGAGTAGCCAACCCGGGGAAGCGTGCTAGGCTTGCTGCAACGATAACAAGTATGGGACGCGAGCATGTGTGGCATCTTCGCGGCGATGACCCGTAACGGCATTTCGGCGCAGCGCATCGATCGG
>JAUIEP010000169.1 GCA_030428835.1 Gammaproteobacteria bacterium
GTTCAGCGCCGCCTTGGCGGCGGAGTAGGCGCCGGCCGCCATGCCCGCGCGCAGGCTGCTGACGGACGATACGTTGATGATGGAGCCGGAGCGCTGCGGCTGCATGACTTTCAGCGCCGCCTGTACCCCGATGAATACGCTCTCCACACTGACGCCGAAGTTGGCACGCCACTGCTCGATGGTCTGGTCCAGGATCATGCCTCCGACCACGGAGGGCGCGTTGTTCACCAGCACATCCAGGCGCCCGTGTTCCCGCGCCGTGTCCTCGATCAGATTTGCGAAGCCGTCGATGTCGGCGATATCGAGCGCCGCGCCCGTGAAACTGCCGCCCGCGGCGCGCACGCGTTCGCCGAGTTCGTCGAGCTTGGCCTTGCGTCGCGCGCACGCGACCACGTGGGCGCCCTCGGCGGCCAGTTGCAGTACCGTGGCACGACCGATACCGAGGCTGCCGCCCGTGACGATGGCGACCTTGTTCTCAAAACGCTTCTCGCTCATGTGGATGCTCCGGATCCGCTGTGTGTGAATTCAGCCCGGCAGGGCCAGCGTCGCGCCGCCGGTGACATGAAACCCGCGGCTGTTGCGGCCGGCGTACTCGACTTCGGCCCGGGTGGTTCCCTCTTGTCGCGCAAAACCTGCCACGCGACCCTGCATGACCATCACGTCGCCCGGCACGTTCGGTGCTAGCAGCTTGAAGTGCAGTCGCGCGATACGGCTGCCCGCGCCGGCCCAGTCCGTGAGGTAGCGCCCGCTGAGGCCGCAGGTGGTGAGTATGTTCATGAAGATGTCGGGCATCGCGGCGGCGCGCGCGGCGCGCACATTGTGGTGGCCGTCGACGAAGTCCTGCGACGCGATGGCGCCGCTGACGATGAGCTTGTGCGTGATGGGAATGGCCAGTTCCGGCAGCGCGTCGCCCTCGGCCAGTTTCCCCGGGTCGATGTCGGCGTGGTCGCTGCGCCAGTTGCCGCGCGCCGCGGGCGGTTCTCCCGCGTTGTCCGGCGCGCCGCCGCCGTTCGGTTTGTACTGGAAGTAAGTAATGAACGCCTCGGCGAACAACTCGTCGTCACCGGTCATGTATTCCGAGCGGTCCGTGAAGAAGTAGCCCTGTCCCAGTGCGGTCGTCTTCAGTTCGCTGATCGAGTCGATGCGCTTGTAGTGGTACACGCGCTCACCCTCGTGCAGCAGGCGGCGGAAGTGCAGGTCGTAGCTGACCGCGACGTTGCCCGGGAAGCCGTTGGCGGCTAAATAGTCGATGGCGGGGTAGGGGCGCGCGTCGGTCGAGCCCTCGGCATACTCCAGGTTCACGTCGCGCATGTTCCACATCTGCAGCATCGCCGGCGGGGCGACCGGTCCCTCGATGCCGTGCTGCGCCTGGTAGCTCTCGTCCAGGTACAGCGGGTTCCTGTCACCCATCGCGGAGCACCACTGCCAGATCGCCTGGCGGTTCACGGGGTTAAATGCCGTGTAGGGTCCCAGTCGCTCGCCCACCAGTCTCTGCAGGTGTTCGTCGATGCTGGCTGTGGCGTTCGCTTGGCCCATGGCTGCTGGCTCGATACTTGGATTGTCCTACGTTACGCGCTTGCCCTGGTTGGCGCCACAACGGTAGATGTCGATTGCATGTGCAATATCTCTCAGTTTGTGGTCTTTCTTGGTTGGCGCACTGGCCATCGAAGACCGCCTGTCGGGAACCGCAAAAGCGCCATCCATGGCAGCTCGACTTCGGCCATCCATGGCCTCAGACGTTCCCGCCAGGCGGTCTTCGATACCCAGCGCTCGACCATGTGCGATTAGCGGCACAAGCGCGTACGCAAGATTACTTCTCGATATTCCATGTGGTGACAGTTTTCAGAGGGCTTCGGGGCAGATAGTGCTTCACGGGGGCGTCAGCGGCCATGGATGGCCGCTGTCGAGCTGCCATGGATGGCGCTTTTGCGGTCCCCGGGAAGCACTATCTGCCCCGGAGACCTCGGATTCCCAAGAACCAAAATATCCCAGAAACAAAAAAGGGCAGCGAAAAGGCTGCCCCTGGCAAACGGCCCCAGATGGTCTAGTACGGCGGTACCGAGTACCCGCCCCAGACCGTCACGTAGTTCTCGTCATAGTGCGATGCCAACGCGGTGTGCAGGTCGTCGACCTCCCACTTCGCGGCGCCCTTCGGATTGACGATAGCGTCGCGTGATTTTGGCCGTTCCAGTACCGACACCTCATTGCCCCAGACGACCATGACCTCGCCGGAGATGTGCCCCGCCTCGGGGGAGGCGAGGTAGCCGACCAGCGGCGCCACGTTGGCGGGGTCGAACATGTGGAAGCTGCCGTCCTCGGGCGGGGCGAACATCTCGGCGGTCTGGCCGCCGGCCGTCATGTCCGTGAGCGCGCGGGGCATGATCACGTTGGACGTGATGCCGTACTTGGTGAGCAACTGCGCGGCGCCCATCGCCATGGCGATGATGCCGGCTTTGGCCGCGGCGTAGTTCGGCTGTCCGGCGGAGCCGTAGATCGCGGCCTCCGAGGAGGTGCTGATCAGGCGGCCGTAGACAGCCTCGCCGGACTTGGCCTTGTCCCGCCAGTAGGCGGTGACATTGCGCATGTTGACGAAGTGACCGCGCAGGTGCACGCGCACCACCGAGTCGAACTCGTCGTCCGACATGCCGAAGATCGTCTTGTCGCGGCAGAAGCCCGCGTTGTTGACGAAGATGTTGACGTCGCCGAATTCGGCGAGCGCGCTCTTCATCAGGTTCTCCGCATCGACGGAATCCGCGCAGTCGCCGAATACCGCGATGGCCTCGCCGCCGAGGCCCTTGATCTCCTCGACCGTTGCCTGCGCGGCTTCCTCCGCGTCGGGGCGATTGATGTCGTTGATGACGACGCGCGCACCCTGGCGCGCGAATTGCAGGGCTTCTTCACGCCCCAGACCGCGGCCGGCGCCGGTAATCACGGCGACTTTGCCAGTCAGGTCTCCCATGTCTGTTCTCCTCGATTGTGCTGTGACGGGCCCGCGCGGGCCCGTTTATTTAGATGCGCTCGATGATCGTGCCCGTGCCCACGGAGGAGCCGCAGCACATGGTGATCAGTGCGGTGGTCTTGTCGGAGCGCTCGAGTTCGTGCAGTGCCGTGGTGATCAGGCGCGCGCCGGTGGAGCCGACCGGGTGGCCGAGGGCGATGGCGCCGCCGTTGACGTTCACCTTGTCCATGTCGGCGTTGTACACGGACGCCCAGGACAGCACCACGGACGCGAACGCCTCGTTGATCTCGATGAGGTCGATATCGCCCATGGTCATGCCGGTTTTCTTGAAGAGGCTCGCCGTGGCATCCACGGGGCCGTCGAGCAGGTAGTAGGGGTCGGTGCCCACCACGCAGTCGCTGATGATGCGCGCGCGCGGCTTGAGGCCGCGGGCCTTCGCCTCATCCGCGCTCATCCACAGGACGGCGGCGGAGCCGTCGGAGATCTGCGAGGAGTTGCCGGGGGTGTGGATCTGGCCCTCCATGACCGGGTTCAGCCCGGCCAGGCCCTCGCGGGTGGTGTCGCGCAGGCCCTGGTCGCGATTCACGGTGCGGGTTTCGCCCGTGGGTTTGCCGTCCTCGCCCATGATCGGCGCCTCCACGGCGAAGATCTCGCGGTCGAAGCGGCCCTCGTCCCAGGCCTGCTTGGCGCGCGCCTGCGAGTTGAACGCGAGCTCGTCCACCATCTCGCGGGTGATGCCGCGGTTGTCGGCGATGCGCTGGGCGCTGGTGAACTGGTCCGGGGTGGAGTCCCAGGGCCAGCTCTCCGGGATGTAGTAGCCGGGGCCGTTGTAGACGTTGGCGCCGAGGCCGACACGGCTCATGGATTCCACGCCGGCGGCGATGCCGATGTTGATGGAGCCGGCGGTGATCAGCGCGGAAATCACGTGGTTGGCGGTCTGCGCCGAGCCGCACTGGTTGTCCAGCGTGGTGCCGCCCGTGGACCAGTCGTTGCCCATGGTCAGCCACGCGTTGCGCGCGATGTTGCCGGCCTGTTCGCCCGCCTGGGTGACGCAGCCGGCCGCGAGGTAGTCCACCTCGTTCATCGCGAGTCCGCTGCGCTTGAGGATCTCCTGGTAGGAGAGCGCCAGCAATTCGGTGGCGTGAAAGTCGGTCAGGTCGCCGACGCCGGGCTTGCCGCGCGCGATGGGTGTGCGGACGGCTTCTACAATGACTGCTTCTGGCATGGTGTTTCCTCTGTCGTCGCGAGTGCGCTGCCCCGCGGGAAATTCGTGGCGGCACAGTGTACTGTCCCCGTGCGCCGATTTGCGAGGGCGTATTTTGCCCGCTCCGGCAGCTCCCGGCATGTATCGGGGCGCGGAATCGAGGCCTGGTTTAGCTGTTTATGCCGTAGATTGATTGGTCGCCCCCCGAGGCTGCGTGTAACATTTGCAGCCTTCGAAAAATCCAGCTTAATCAGGGAGATGGCGGCATGAAACAGTACCAGTACAACGACGTCGAGGCGCTCGGGGAACTCGTGTCCGACGAGTTTGGCGCGTGGAGCGAGGCGGTGGCAGTCACGCAGGATCTCGTCGACCAGTTCGCGGAACTCACCGGGGATCACTACTGGATACATACCGACCCCGAGAAGGCGAAGACCGACAGCCCCTTCGGCGCCACCATCGCGCACGGCTTCCTCACGCTGGTATTGCTGCCGAAGATGCGTGGCACGCCGACCTGGGAGGTGGTGGGCTACAACAACATCCTCAATTATGGCTCCGACAAACTGCGCTTTACCGGCCCGGTGATCGTCGGCAGTTCAGTGCACAGCCGCAGCAGGGTGAAGGAAGTCACGCAGACGCCCAAGGGCACCAGGATGGTGCTGGAGCAGCACGTTCACGTGGTGGGCCAGGACGAGCGCCCGGTGCTCATCTACGAACTCATCATGATCTACATGTAGGCGCCCGGCCTACAGGGGGACCGGCGGCAGCAGGCAGGTCCCCAGCGGTACATCCACCGGATCGCCCCGCAGGGCGTCGATGGTCATGTGAATGGGCACGGGGTCCACGATCATGCCCAGGTGCCCGACGATCCGCAGCGGGCACATCTCGCCGATTTCGATGTTGGTTGCGCCGGGGCCCAGTGCCGCGTTGTCGAAGCGGATGACCGGGATGCCCAGCGGCCCCTCGCCCCAGTACCACACCAGTTCGTCGTTGTTGGTGTAGAACGCGTAGTAGTCCACGTTCCCGGGCGTCATGCCGCCGCTGTTCAGGTTGGTGATGAAGTCGGACCCCTCCTGCATCTGCACGCAGGGGTGGACGTCTTCGCAGGTCAGGCCGAAGGGCGCGAGCAGCGGCAGCGTCAGGAACTCCACCAGCGGCACCACGCCGGTGCCGTCGTTCGGTCCGGCCAGTGACACCAGCGTGCCCACCTTGCCGGCGCCGCCCCAGGTCTTCACATACGCGCGCGCGGCCAGCGCGCCCTGGGAATGGCCGACGAGATCGACCTCGCTCTCGCCCGCCCACGCCAGCACATCATCGACGAACACTGCCAGCGCGGCGGCGGAGACGTCTATTGGCATGGTACCCGGCAGGTTGCCGAATTTTTTCGAGCCCTTGAGTTCAAAGACGCAGGAGGTAAACCCCGTGGCCTGCAGCGAGTTGCCCAGGAACAGCTCGTTCGCGATCGCGGGGCTGAAGGTGCCGGCCACGATAATCACGGGATTGCCGCCGTTGGCCCCGAGAACACAGGCCTCCTCGGGTGTCGGGTTCGGGTTGCAGCCCGCGAGCATGAGGGCGCTGAGAAGGGCGAGCAGGGACAATGTCCGGTTGCGTTGCATGGCGGCCTCGCGATTATTGGAATTATGTATTGTCTTGCACACTCTATTTTTGCCCGACTGGGCTGTCAATTGCGCGCCTTACCCGGAGCGATCGGGAATACCAGCGCGGGCCTGAGGTGTATGGGCGGATGTCGGCGACCGGGGGCGTCTGGCGACATGGATGTCGCCAGCCGAGCCTGCACAGGGATGTGCGCTTTTTGGCGGTCCCCGGTCGCCGACATCCGCCCATACACCGAGAGACACGCAAGTATTGTTCGCAGATTCAGACCCGCTATTCATGCAGCTTTAGCGCCACACGGATGCGCACTACAATAGCGGGCAACCACCCAACGGAGGCACTACCGTGAATCTGTCCACCCGCGCCGCCGCACGCACTTTGCTGACCCTCGCCCTTGCCGCGCTGCTCGCCGCCTGCGGCACCAATCCCGTGACCGGCAAGCGCGAGCTGCAGTTCATCTCCACCACGCAGGAGATCGCGATGGGCGAGCAGGCCTACTTTCCCACGCGCCAGGCCCAGGGTGGCGACTACATCGTGCACGAAAGCGTCGTGCAGTACGTGCAGCGCGTGAATGATCGCGTGGCGGCAGCGTCCGATCGCGACCTGCCCTACGAGATCGTCGTGTTAAACAGTTCGGTGCCGAATGCCTGGGCCATGCCCGGCGGCAAGATGGCGATCAATCGCGGCCTGCTCACGGAGCTCGGCAGCGAGGCCGAACTCGCCGCGGTGCTGGGTCACGAGATCGTGCATGCCGCCGCGCGCCACGGCGCCAAGGGGCAGGAGCGGGGCATCATGTTGCAGACCGGCCTGCTGGCCACGCAGATCGCGGTGGCGGGCGAGAACTACGGCGGCCTCGTCGCCGCCGGTGCCGCGTTGGGCGCCGCGCTGGTCAACACGCGTTACGGCCGCGACGCGGAACTGGAATCCGACCTGTACGGCATGGAATACATGTATCGCGCGGGCTATAACCCCGCCGCGGCCATTGACCTGCAGCAGACCTTCGTAAAACTCTCCGAAGGGCGGGAGTCGAGCTGGATAGAGGGCCTGTTCGCCTCCCACCCGCCGTCACAGGAGCGCGTGGAGCGCAATCGCGAGACAGCGGCGCGCCTGGGCGGCGCCGACCTGGAGTACGGCGAGGCGCGTTACAGGGACGCTATCGCACCACTGCTGAAGGACCAGCCGGCCTACGAGGCCCACGACAAAGCGCTGGCGGCCGCGCGCGCGGACGATTTTGCGACAGCGGACAGGGAAATCGACAAGGCCATCCGCCTGCAGCCGCGCGAGGCCACGTTTTACGGCCTGAAGGGCGACATGGCGCTGCACAGGAAGCAGTATGACAGCGCCAACAGCCAGTACGACAAGGCGATCAGCCTGTACCCGGATTACTTCGCGTTCCATCTGCAGAAGGGCGTGGCGCTGCAGCAACTCGGCAACAAGGCCGCGGCGCGCTCGGCGTTCGAACGCAGCAACGAACTCCTGCCCACGCCGAACGCGCAGAAAGCGCTTGGCGATCTGGCGCTCGCCGGGGGCAACCGGGCGCTGGCCATCGAGTACTACGGCGCCGCCTCCGCCGCCAACTCCGCGATCGGGCAGGAAGCGTCACTGAACATGGCGACGCTGGAACTGGAGGAAAACCCCGGCAAGTACCTGCAGGCGCGCCTGGGCCAGGACGCGAGCGGGGTGATTTTTATCGCTGTGGCCAACGCCTCGCCGCTGACTGTGACCGACGTGGTGGTCAGCGTCGCCTATTTCGACGAGTTCGGCCGCCGGGTGTCGGACGTGCAGCAGTACGCGTTGCGCGGAGCGTTGCCACCCGGGGAGCAGGGTGTGATCGGCACCAGCCTTACGGAGGGGCTGGGCTTGCGCGCCGCGGTGAGCGGCGCGCGTATTGCGAAGCAGCGCTAGCCGCTCAGAGGGGCGGGATCCGCAGCTTCTGTCCCGGGTAGATCTTGTCGGGGTCGCTGAGCATGGGGCGGTTGGCCTCGAAAATCACCGTGTACTTCGACGCATTGCCGTAGTGCGCCTTGGCGATCGCGCTGAGGGTGTCGCCCGACTTGACCTCGTAGAAAGTCGACTCGCCGGCCGGTGCGGGCGCCGCGTCTGGAGCGGGGGCGGCGGGGGCTGCAGTTTCCGCCGCGGGCGGGGCGTCCACCTCGATCTGGCAGTCGACCTGGCCAATGCCGTGCTGGTTGCCGGCGCACAGTACAATCTTCTCCAGCGCCTCCTGGCTGGGCGCCGTCCCGGTGACGGTGGCGACTTCACCGTTCACGCTCACGCTGATCTTCTCGCCGTCGATGTCGAGTGCCGCGATTTTCTTCGCGATGTTCTCCTTGCGCAGCGCGTTGATCCTGTCCTGCGAGACGTCGACCTTTTCGGTGATCTCGTCCTCGCCGGCTACCTTGAGGAAGTCAAATAGTCCCATAGTACTCACTCCGTTAAGGTGCGCCCTGGGTCGGGGCGCGATGGGGTTGGCGTCCGCGGCCATAGTGGCGCGGGGCGCATTGGATTATTGCGCAAAAATGTCTGAGCCGGCGGCGTAATCCTTGATCAACTGCCCGTCGGCCGGGCGCAGGAAGCCTTTCTCCACGGCGTCGTCCGTCGCGTTGTTCACCGCTTCGACGTACGCGGCATTGCTTGCGTACAGCGCGCCCAGCTGCGCCGCATCGAACAGCTCCGTCGTACCGGACAGGAAGCAGAAATCGATCTCGTCGATGTTGAGGTCGGGGTTTTCCGGATCCAGCATCAAGGGCGGCTGGCCCTCGCCGGAGAGCCTGGCGATCGGCACGTCGACGTAGGGTGTGCGGATGCCGCCGAGTACGTTGCCGTTGTCATCGAGGTCGAAGGCGGGCGGCTCACCGCTGACCGAGAGGCGCTCCGCGCGCGGCGGGGCGACGCCGTTCGCCACCCACTCGTTGAGCGCGTGGATGGCGGCCTTGGCCACCCAGTGCTGCGGGCCCGCGTTCACCGGCACGGGGCACTCGATGAAGCCCGGTACGGGAAAGAGTTCTTCCACTACCGCCGCGATGCTGGGGTCGTCGCCGATGTCGAAGCGGTTGTCGAGGAACGTGTACAGATCCGCGTGTGCGCTACCGGCGATCTCCCACAGGCGGAAGCGGTTCGAGTCTTCCTGGTTGTCGGGGTAGGAGCCCAGCACGAACAGGTCGGTCTCGGTCTGCAGCATGAGGACCGGGGTGCCCAGGTCGCCGCGCACGCGGACGATGTCCGGGGTGGGTACCGTGCCGTTAAAGAAGCCGCCCTGCAGTGGGGCGCTGCCCGCGGTACGGCTGTGAATGAAGTAGCCGTCGTAGAGCGCGTGCATGGGTGCGAAAGCGTTCGCGTAGGTCACCAGGCGTCCCGCCGATTGCGACTCGCCGATCGCGATGATATGCGCCGGTGAGAGATTGCCGAGCGGATTGACCGCGCCGGGCATGCGCAGTGCCTGTCCGAGTTGCCCGTAGATGTCGTAGGAGTAACCGTCGCCCGGGTGCACAAGGCTGTCGTAGCGATCCGCCACCGGCGTGCCGATGACCCCGGCGGCGGAACCGTCTATGAGCGAGTTCACGCCCACTTCCTGTGCCGAAATGCCCACCCACGCGTAGCCTTCCCGGATGAGCTCGGTATGCAGCATGCCCCAGTCCGGCGCCGAGTCGAAGCCGGCGCTCACGTTCAGCCACTCGACGAGGAGTGTGCCGTTGAAATCGGCGGCATCGATGGGGCGCATGACCACGATGCGGGTCCGGTAGTCCGCCTGTTCCGCGGCCTGGACCCGCCACCTGCCGTCGCTTTTCAGTTCGTTGCTGTTGACGTACTGGGTAGCGGTGCCGGAGATAAAGTACTCTTCCTGCATATACCCGAGTGCGCCGAGGTTGATGAACGTGCTGACGAGCACGGGTGCGCCGGCAATCGGGCCCTCGAGCGTCGCTGCCGCGACCGCCATCGTATTCTTGTTGCCCGCCCCGGGTACGCCCAGCGTGGACTTGCTATTGTTGTTGCCGTCGCAGGCGGCCAGCAGCAGGGCGCAGAACGCCAGCAGCCCTATAACCGGTCTTCTTATTGTCATTGGTAACCGCTTCTTTGTATGGGGGAATGATCGCGCACAGCATAGCCA
>JAUIEP010000170.1 GCA_030428835.1 Gammaproteobacteria bacterium
GCGAGGCTGCTTTTCTCGCCTCGCCTAAACTTTCACGACGCCGCGGTGCCCGGGCAACGCTCAAGGCACCAACCTAAAAGCCCGGCAGCTCTCACGATATCTACTTCACAATAAAACTGAAGCGTGAAGCTGAGGTGCCCGGATATCGCTCAAGGCACCGAACTGAAAGCCCGGCAAAACTCACGAGTTCGAATCACAGTCACCCGTCACCAAACTGATAGGACAGCTCGAAATAAGCCCCCCGAGGCTGCCCCACAAAGTACCGATAATTGCCGAACGCATAGTCGGCCCGCTCGGCATAGTCCTTGTCGAGCAGGTTGGTCACACGCAGTGCGGCATCCAGGCGGTCGAACACATTGGCGGACACCCGCAGGTTAAACAGCGAGTGCCCGTCATAGGTGTGGTTGTTATCCGGCTCAAGGTAGTACTCGTCCATGTACACCCACTCCAACTGCGCGGCACTGTCGCGACCGGTGAGCCCGGTGATATCCCAGTTCAACCGCGCACTGCCGAGCCACTCGGGAGCGGTGTCGATGTAGTTGCCGTGGATGTCACCCTGGGAGCCCAGCAGGGCGATGCGGCTCTGGTATGTGTGTTGCGCCCAGGTGCCTTTCACATCGAAGGACAGCGCATCCGTGAGCGGCGCCCGGACGCCCAGCTCCACACCGTAGTGCTCCGTCTGCGCGCCCGAGATGTTCTGCCGGTCGGAGTCCTGGAAAATGACTTCGTCTTTCTGCATGAAGAACAGCGACAGGTCGTAGCTCGCGCCCGAGTCGTAGCGGCCGCGCAGGCCGAACTCGATGTTCTCGATCTCCTCGGAGTCGAGATCCGCGACCGCCTGGCCCGCCTGCAGGCGGTAGAGCTCGGCGGTCTGCGGGGCGCGAAAGCCCTGCGCGAGACGCAGGTAGGTGAGCTGGTGGTCGTTCAGCCAGTAGCTCACGCCGGCGTTCACCGACCAGTCGGTGAAGCTGTCCTCGCGGTCGGCGGGGCGGAAGAAACGGCAGGCGGTGGCCTCGGGAACGCAGGGCGCGCCGTCCTCGCTGCGGTTGTTGTAGTCGTAGTTGGTATGCTCCACCCGTACGCCCGCGCTGAATTCCCAGGGGGATTCGAAGGCGGTACGCAGTTGTGCATAGCCCGCCATGACAGTGGCCCCGACCTCGTAGTCGTAGTGCACGCCCGCCGGCTGGTTGGGGCTGAAGGGTTCCGCCTGGATTTCGGTCAGTTCGCCGTCGGTGTATTCCGACTCGGCGCCGATAATCCAGTTGATGCCGTCCACCGCGGTGTGCAACTCGCCGCGCAAGCCGATACTCGCGTGCTCGTTCTCCTCCACGGGTTGCCAGGGTACGAAGTGTTGCAGGAACTCCATCTCGTTGGCGCGCACGTAGGGTGTGAGCACCAGCGTGCTCGACTCGTCGAGTGTGAAACTGGCGCGGCTGTACAGGCGCATGGATTTTGCGTCGCGGTAGGCCTCGGGGTTCGGGTTGGTGTCCTTGAGGTCCTCGTTCTTGTACACCTCGTAGTTCACCCCGGCGGCGGCGTCCTCGTCCTGCAGCTCAATGAAGCCCGCCGTCTCCTGGTTGAGATTGGTCAGGTCGAGCACGGTGCGCAGCTGCCAGTCGGTGCCAGCGTAATCGTGGCGCAGCGTCAGCTTCTGCTGGTCGTAGCCGGAGTCGTCCTTGTAGCCGCCGTCGCTCACACCGTTCAGGTTGAAGCTGATGCCGTGCTCGCCGTGCGTGGCGCGGTAGTGGTACTTGCCGCGGTAGTAGCTGTCCGGCCCCGCTTCCAGGGAGAGCGCGTGGTCCGTCGCCTGCGTGGGCGCGGCGCTCAATACGTTGATCACCCCGTGCATGGCGTTGGAGCCATACAGGGCGGTCGCCGGGCCCTTGATGACCTCGATCCTCCCGGCCTGTTCGAAATTGGCGTCGAACAGCTCGTTGACGTTGCAGAAGCCCGGTGCGCGCAGCCCGATGCCGTCGCTGGCGGTGAAGAATGCGCCGCAGCTACCGGGCCCCGTCAGGACCGGTGAGCGCAGGGCGATGAGGCTCTCCTGCCCGTTGCCGCGACTGATCCAGGCGCCCGGTACCTGCTGCATGATCTCGTTGATATGCACCGGCGCGACGGTTGCCAGTGCCTCGCTGCCTATCGCCGACCAGGCCAACGACAGGGCGGCGGCGCCTTCCTGCACGCGGCTCGCGGTAACGAGGACATCCTCGGTCAGGGTGTTATCCGCGTGGGCAATGCCGGACAGGAGGCCGGCGACCAGGACGATAGAGGGGGGTAACGGGTGTTGCATACTGGCTCCGCTGGACTGGGAGATGCGCAGATTCTAGCCAAGTAACCGCGCAGCAGGAAGGGCTGTTTCAATTGGCGGCGATGATGTTGGGGTCGCTCCTGGCGCTGCTGGGGCCTTCCTTGTTGCGCACGGCGTCCGCCACGCGGAACAGCGGGATACGCAGCATCTCCTGCAGTTCCTCGCTGGTGCCGGTGCGCTCGAGCGCCCGGTGCATGCACAGCAGCCACTGGTCGCGCTCCTCGGGCCCGATGTGGTAGGGCTCGTGGGGCTCGGTCATGCACACGCCGCCGTATTTTTGCGCATAGATGGGCGGGCCGCCCATCCAGCCTATGAGGTACTCCGCCAGTTTCTCTTTCATGGGGGACAGGTCCGCGGCGTGCATCGCGCGGATGTCCGCGGCCTCGGGCAGGGTGTCCATGATGTCGTAGAAGACTTCGACCAGTTCACGGATGCCCGCCTCGCCGAGAATCTGGTATGGCGTTTGGGGTGCGTCGCTCATGCTGTACAGTGTCCTGCGGGTGGGGCTTAATGACCCCTGGTTCGTTGCGGCATTGTACCCTGTCGCGGCGCAGATTGCCTGAGACGGCGGTTCTCGCTGAAGGAGCAGCACGCGATGCCCGGTACCGCAATGTCACGCACCGCCCTGCCGGGCCACGCGAGCGTTATTCCCCTGGTCCTTGCCAACCTGCTGCCGCTGGGCCTCGTCCTGTTCCTCGACTGGGACGTGGCGGCGTTGATGATCCTGTACTGGTCGGAAAACCTGATCCTGGGGTTCTTTACGCTCGCGCGCATGTTGCTCGTGTCCCCGCTGGGCGGGCTCGGCCTGGGGGCGTTTTTCTGCATCCACTACGGCGGGTTCTGCGCCGCCCACGGGTTCTTCCTGCTGGCGATGCTGCTGGACGTCGACACCGACCCCATCGGCGATGACCCCTGGCCGCTGTTCCTCGTATTCGTGCAGATGCTGGTCAACGTGGTGCGCGAGGTGCTGGCCCAGGCCCCCGCCTCGTGGCTGTGGGCGTTTGCGGCGCTGTTTGCCAGCCACGGGTTTTCCTTCATCCGCAACTTTTTGCTTGCCGGCGAGCGCCGATCCGCGGACCTGCGCAAGCTTATGACCGCGCCGTACGGGCGCATCATCCTGCTCCATGTCGTCGTGATATTCGGCGGCATGCTGGTGCTGACGCTGGGCGAGTCGGTTTACATGCTCCTGCTGCTGGTCGTGCTCAAGATCGCGGTCGACATCAAGCTGCACCTGCGCGAGCGCGCGAAGATGGCGCCGGCGGCGGATCATCCCCTCTAGCGCCGGGTTTATTTGGCGCCACAAACGGTTGTCAATGGTCGCCCCTGCCGGTATCGAGAGCGGGGGACCGGGTCGAATGCATTCGACCCCACAGGTTGTGTGGCCGGCTGGGGAGTATGCCCGCGTGTGAGCGCATGAATTCGAGCTCGCGGGGGTGAGCGCCCCGTGCCGCTCTGCTAGAATGACGCGCTTTCCCGCGCAACCGACAAATCAGGACATACACCATGGGTCTTGCCGACAAGGTATTGGCTGTTAACGACGATCTTCCCATTCGCACCGACCAGCCGGTGCACAGCGGCAAGGTACGCTCTGTCTACTGGCTGAACGACGCCGACAGCGCGCGCCTTGCGCAGCAGCGTGGCTACAACGTGGCGCCCGGGGCGCCGTTGGCCGTCATGGTCATCTCCGACCGCATTTCCGCCTTCGAGTGTATCTGGCGCGCCGAGGGCGGCATGCGCGGGGTGCCGGGTAAGGGCGCGGCGCTCAACGCCATCTCCAACCACTGGTTCAAGCTGTTCCGGGAGGCCGGGCTGGCCGACAGCCATATCCTTGAGATCCCGCACCCGCTGGTGTGGGTGGTGCAGAAAGCGCGGCCGGTCATGATCGAGGCCATCGCCCGGCAGTACATCACCGGCTCCATGTGGCGGTCCTACGAGAAGGGCGAGCGCGAGTTTTGCGGCATCCAGATCCCCGACGGCCTGCAGAGGGACCAGAAGCTGCCCGAACTGCTGATCACACCGTCCACCAAGGGCATTCTCACCGGTATCCCGGGCGTGCCGGAAGTCGACGATGTGAACATTACCCGCGCGGACATCGAAAACAACTATGAGGCCTTCAACTTCAAGAGCGTGGCGGACATCGACCTCTACGAACGCTTGCTCAAGGAGGGCTTCGACGTGATCAGCGACGCGCTCGCCGGGCTGGACCAGGTATTTGTCGACACGAAGTTCGAGTTCGGCTACGTGACCGACGCGGCCGGCAACGACAAACTGATCTACATGGACGAGGTGGGCACGCCGGATTCATCGCGTATCTGGGACGGCCCTGCGCTGCGCGACGGCAAGGTCGTGGAGAATTCCAAGGAGGGCTTCCGCCAGTTACTGCTCGCGCATTTTCCCGACCCCGACATCCTGCTCAACAAGTCGCGCATGGACGAGCGCCTGGCGCTCGCGCGGGACAACGAGTTGCCCGTCGAGATGCTCATGGCCGTATCCGACACCTACGTCGGTATCGCCGAGAAAATCACGGGCGCCGCGCTGCCGCTGTCCGACAACCCCAAGGCGGAGATCATCGACGTCCTGGGCGGCGACTTCGGCCTGATCGACTGAGCCACGCTTGTTCGCCGACCCGGCCTTCTACCTGGTAAGCATACCGGCGGTCCTGCTGTACGGGGTCGCCAAGGGCGGCTGGGGCGGCGCCATCGCGGTCCTCGCGGTGCCGTTGATGTCGCTCGTCATGCCGCCGACCCGCGCGGCGGCGATCCTGCTGCCGATCCTGGTGGTGATGGACGTGCTGGTGCTGCGCACCTACTGGGGCGTCTTCGACCGGCGCGCGCTGCGCTTGCTGCTGCCCTGGGCGCTGCTCGGCGTCGCCCTGGGATACTTCACCGCGGAGGTCATGAACGAACACTACATGCGCCTGCTGGTCGGCGCGATATCGCTGGTGTTCGGGCTGCAGTACCTGCTGGACCTGAAGTCCCGCGCCGGTGCCGAACACCGCGTGAGCAGCGCCGGCTTCTTCGGCACGCTGGCCGGCTTCACCAGCTTCAGCATCCACGCCGGCGGGCCACCGTTCTCCGTCTACCTCATGCCCAAGCAGCTGCCGCCGCTGATCTACGCGGGTACGGCGGGGGTGTTCTTCGCGGTGGTGAATTTCGTGAAGCTGGTGCCGTACTACTCGCTCGGCCAGTTCAGCAGCGACAACCTGTTGTACTCACTGGTGCTCGTACCCCTGGCGCCGCTGGGCGTCAGGCTGGGCCACTACCTCGTGCGCCACTCCGAGTCGGACTTTTACTACAAGGTGATCAGCTTCTTCCTCGTGGTGGTGGGCGCCAAGCTCACGCACGAGGGCTGGACCGGCCTCGCGCAGGCCGCCTAGCGCCTGCCCAGCTTGCGTATATTGGTCGGCTGGAAGTAACTGGGGCCCTTGATCGGGTTGATGTCGTACAGCATGGGCGCCGAGTCGTTGATCAGGCGCTCGGCAATGTAGGCGCCCGCGCGCAGGTCGTGGTACATCTGAGAGCGGCGCACGTAGGCGTCGCTGCCGTACTCGTAGATGTTGTTGAACAGCACTACCTTCCACAGTTCACCGCGTCCGTCATAGTTCTCGGTGATGGCGCTCAGCCCGGTATCCTCGTCGACGTAGATGCGCCGCTTGCCGTAGATGTGGCGTTTGCCCTCGCGCAACGTGCCCTCCGCGACCCAGACGCGTTTCAGTTCGTAGCGCATGTAGTCGGGGTTGACGTGGAACTTCGTCAGCAGGTCGTCGTAGTCAATGGACGGGTCGTCGAAGCGGTAGTTGTGGTAGGGGATGTAGATCTCCTGCACCCCCAGGAGCTGCCATTCGAAGCGTTCCATGGAGCCGTTGAAGCCGCGCGTCTCGTCGACCGTTTTCAGGCCCCCGGGTCCGTCGGGTGTGTCGAAACCGACGGTGGGTGCGCGGCGCACGCGTCGCGAGCCGGGCAGGTAGAGCCACACCTCGCGCGCGTTCTCGGCGTAGTCGAACGGCTCGAGCACGGAGGTGATCGTGCCCTTGTCGCGCGGCGGCTCCTTGACCGCGGTAAGCACGTAGCCGCCGTACTTGCCGTGGTTGGGGTACTCGTTTTCCGGCGTTACCGCGAGCTTGCGGTCGCCATAGGGTGATTCCTGCAGCAGGGTGGAGCGGCGCACCGAGCGCGTGCCGTTGGGGAACACGCCGATGTCGCTGTACTCACCCTCGATCGTGGCGTGGGCGACGGTGGTACGGGTCAGCCAGACGACCTCCGCGCCCGTGGTCGGTCGCGGGAACGCCGGTCCGCCAATATAGCCGCGGATACCCTCGTCGTTGTTGTACAGCTCCGCGTGCTCGGCGTTGTAGCGTACCTTCTCGTGGTACCGATCGTAGTGCGAAAACGAGCGGTGGCTTTTGTACACGGGCATGCGAAAGGTGTCGGGGTAGGTCTCGAACATGGCGACCTGCCCCGGGCTCAGTCGAGCGCGGTGTTCGTCGAGATTCTCGCTGGTGATGGTGAAGAGCGGTGTCTCGTCCGGCCAGGGGTCGGGGTAGGGCGTGCCCGGGCCGTCCCAGTCGAGGCCTTCGGGAAGTCCCCGGATCTCGCCGGTCCACTCCGGGATTGAGCCGTCCTTGTTGCCGGCCCGGACGGC
Organism: Gammaproteobacteria bacterium; assembly: GCA_030428835.1. Classification (GTDB taxonomy): domain Bacteria; phylum Pseudomonadota; class Gammaproteobacteria; order Pseudomonadales; family Halieaceae; genus Marimicrobium. Next base: position 6,953 of record JAUIEP010000170.1, read on the forward strand.
GCCCATCGGCGTGTACTCGCCACCCAGCTTGGCCAGCTCCGCGGCGGGCGTCCTGGCCTGGATGGTGCACGGCGCGAGCGCCAGTGCGAGTGCGATCAGTGTGCAGCGTATGGTGGTCATGTGGGCCTCGCAACCGGTCAGAAGCTGTAGGAAAAGTTGATGGACACGTTGTCCCGGTCGGTGATCAGGTGGTTCTCTCCGCCGTCCAGGAAGTTCGTGTAGCCGATCTTCGTGCTGAAATTATTAAGGTAAACGAAATTGAACGTGATGTTGAACGAGGTGGCGTCTTCCACCAGCGTGCTCTCGCGGATGACGCCGTCCAGCCCGTAGGAGAAGAAAATCGGGACACGGAGGTCCAGGCCCGAGCGGACATTGATATAGGCGGGCTCGAAGCGCAGGTTCACGCCCACGGCGTGGTCGTCAAAGCGCAGCTCCGAGCTGTCCTTGTCGGTGACGTGGGCGGCGGCGACCTCGAAGAGGATGATGGCGTCGTCCCAGAACGGGCCGGGTTCGGGTACGTAGGAACCACCGAACTGTGCAGACAGCAGGTTGCCATTGGTGACGTTGTTGTTGACGTCGACCATCGCCGCATCCTGCTTCAGCGATATTTCACCCTGTACATTGGAGATACCCCAGACGGTGGTGAAACTGAGCGCATAGCCGCGGATGTCTTCCTGGTACAGCAGGCTGTAGGTCTGCGGGACGGGGTTGCCGGGTAGCGTGTTGGCCTGCGGCAGCGGCGTCTTGTCGTGGGCGTTGACGAAGTAGGCGCCGAAATCCGTGCCGCCCTCCGTGATCCAGTGCAGGGCCAGGCCGTACTGGCCGTGGCTCTTCGGCTGGTTCTCCGTCAGTTTCGGCACACCGAAGGGCGCTACCGCGTCATTGATCGCCACCAGCAGGGTCTCGGCACCCGGGCCGATCATGTCGGTGTCGCTGAAGAAGCTGCCCACGCCGTTGAACTCGGTCTTGCGCCACTCGTACTGGTAGTACGCTTCGAGGGTCATGTCCGGAGTCAGGTCGACCTGGCCGTAGAACGCGCCCGACGGCAGCAGGATCTCCTTCACCTCCACCCCGGGGGTGTTGCGCGCGATGAGGTCTGCGCGGTTCTGCAGGCCGTTGATGCCCGGCGTGAACGTGGCCGTGCCCCAGTTGATGACCTGGCTGCCGACACGGATATCGAAGAACCGGTCACCCGGCAGTTCTCCCCCGTAGTAGGCGAAATAGTCGAGCATCTCCAGGCGGTCGCGGTGCTGGTCACGGGTTTCGTCGGGGAACTCCCTGAAGCCGGTACTGCCGCCGATGCCGGGGGCGTTGCCCGAGTTGTAGCTGGCGAAGTCGGCGCGGCTGTGCTGGGTGTCGCCGTCGTACACGTCGTCGTAAAAGCCGCGCGCGCGCAGGAACAGACCGACGTTGTCGCGCCGGATGTCCGCCTCGGTCACGAAGGACACCTTGTTCTGCACCAGGCTGCCCTGCTTGAAATTGTTGTTGCCGTCGTTCCCGTTCAACAGCAGCGAGTAGCGCGTACCGTCGGCGACCGGGTCTCCGGTGTCGCGGAATTTGAACTTGTCGTCGTCGGGTTCCGCCACGCGCCAGCTCGCCACGTAGGCGATGTTGGTGTCCCAGTCTACCTGCCACTGTCCCGCCTCGCCGAACTCGAAACTGAGGGACGCGGCGGGCAGGGCAGTGCACGCCGGGAGCGCGGCGGCCAGGACCGTGGCGGCGCGACGCTGTATTGCGTTGCGCCTGGTGTACTTGCGGGTTGTCATGGCGTGTGTCTCCACGTTTGTCAGGCCTGGGCGAGGCGCGCGCGACGCCTGCGCTCACGCTCGCGCAGCTTGTCGGGGTCGACCAGGAAGTGGGCCAGTGCCGGCAACAGCCAGAGGGCCCCCACCATGTTCCACAGGAACATGAAGGTGAGCAGGATGCCCATGTCTGCCTGGAACTTGATCGGCGACCAGATCCAGGTCGCCACGCCCACGGCCAGCATCGCGCCGGTCAGGCTGACCGCCTCGCCGGTCGTGGTCAGCGTGTGGTAGTAGGCCTGGGCCAGGTTCTCACCGCGGCGCAGGAAATGCAGGAGGCGCGAGTAGATGTAGATGCCGTAGTCGACGCCGACGCCGACGCCGAGGGCGATCACCGGCAGCGTCGCGACCTTTACGCCAATCCCGAGCCACGCCATCAGCGCCTGGCACAGGAAGGAAGTCAGTGCGAGGGGCACCACGATGCACACCACGGCGCGCCACGACGCGAAACCGAGGAAGACCAGCGCGCACACCACGCCGTAGATCAGCAGCATCATGCGAATCTGGGCGCGGCTGATCTCCTGGTTGGTGGCGGCCTCGATGCCCGCGTTGCCCGCGGCCAGGGCGAAGTGCAGGCCGTCGCGAGGGTTGTCCCGCGCGAACTGTTGCGCGGCGTCCACCACGCGCTGCAAAGTGGCCGCCCTGTGGTCGTCCAGGAACAGCGCCACCGGCAACAGGCTGCAGGTGGTGTTCATGAGTTCGCCTGGCATGCGGTTGAAGGTGGTGCCCAGCAGGCGCTGGTTGCGGCTGATGGTCGCCCACTTCAGATTGCCCTCGTTGTAGCCCGCCGCCACGAGCTTGGATATCTCGCTGGCGCCCATCACCGAGTTCACTCCCGGTACGTTCTGCATGTGCCACACGAAGCGGTCCACGAGTTCGAGATTGTCGTAGAGGA
>JAUIEP010000171.1 GCA_030428835.1 Gammaproteobacteria bacterium
GCCCAGGCCGTACAGGCGGTGCAGCAGGCTGTGCGCGAGCGGCTCCAGGTCGATGCCCGCCTCGATCTCGCCGAGTTCCTGCGCCTGCTCGAGGTAGCCCGTGATGAACTTCTCCGCGACGTGGATGCGCTTGGACTGTTCCTTGCGATGTTCGTCCGACACCGCCGCCATGCCCCAGAACTGCAGCCGGATCTTCCACTCGTTGCGGGTTTCGTTGGTGAGCGGCAGGCTGAGTTCGCTGAACGCGTGCAGCGCCGCGAGTCCGCGCTTGTCCTGCAGCACTTCCTCGGCGCGGGTCAGCGAGCGTTCGTTGATCCAGCGAATGGTCTTGGCGATCAACTCTTCCTTGTTGTGGAAGTAGTGCTCGATGAAGCCGCGGGAATAGCCCGACTGCCGCGCGATCTCGCGAATCGTGGTGCGTTCGGCGCCCACGGTCGCGAGCATCTCGGCCACGATCTCAACGATGCGTTCACGGCGTTCGTCGTGGTCGACAATTTTTGGCATCGCGCAGATCCTTGGCGAGTCCGTCCGCGGACTCTGTTGCAGGACAGTTGGCTTTTTATACGGCTATCCTAGCCTGCGGTCGCCCGGATTGCGACCCCCGCGAGGCGCGGCGCGCTTTTATACAAGGCAGCTGTCTGGTAAATTCCGGGAAGCGCCGAACATCCGAATAACAAGCGTCACGGCGCGATCACAGCGCGAGGCCAGCCGGTATGCCCTTCCCCGATTTCACCCCGAGCACGCCCGAGTTTGTGCGCGAACTGGGTGAGCGGTACGCGGGCAATGAGCTCATCGTGTACGAGGGCGCGCGGCTCACGTACGCCGAGGCGCAGTCGCGTTCGGCAGTGCTCGCGAGGGGGTTGCTCGGGGCGGGTGTCACCAAGGGCACGCGCGTGGGCCTGCTGATGCCGAACAACCCCGACTTCGTGGTCGCCTGGCTGGCCGCGGCGCGTATCGGCGCCTTGCTGGTGCCGATCAACACCTTTTACAAGGCGAAGGAGCTCGGGTTCATACTGGCTCACGCCGACATCGAGGTGCTGCTCACCACGGACCGTTTCCTGGGCAACGATTACCTGGAGCGGCTGGAGAGCTGTTGCGCGGAGCTGGCGCGCCACGACGCGGCGGCCGGTCCGTTGTACAGCGCCACCCTGCCCTACCTGCGCCACGTGTACGTGTGGGGCGACGCGGGTCGCGCGTGGTGCCGCGACGCGCGGGAACTGGAGACGGCGCCGCAGGCCATCGACGACGCCTACCTGGCCGCCGTCGAGGCCTGCGTCACACCCGCCGACCCGCTGATGATCATCTACAGCTCCGGCAGCACGGCGGACCCGAAGGGCGCCATTCACACCCACGGCGCCGCGCTGCGCCACGCCTGCCACCTGAACCACTGGCGCAACCTCGAGGAAAGCGACCGCATGTTCTCGCCCATGCCGTTTTTCTGGGTGGGCGGACTGGTCTTCACGCTGTTCAGCGTCATGCACAAGGGCGCGTGCCTGATCAGCGAGGAACAGTTCGAACCGGGAGCCACTCTCGAACTCCTCGCAAGGGAGCGGGTCACCGTGGCCATGGGCTGGCCGCACTACGGCACGGCCATGGCCGACCACCCGACTTTCAGGGAGCGCGACCTGTCGGCGTTGCGCGCGGGCAACATTTACAGGATCCTCCCCGACGGTGTGCGGCCGCGCGACCCGGAGCTGCGCTCCAATGCCCTGGGCATGACCGAGACCTGCGGCCCGCACTCGATCGACCGCATGGACATCGACCTGCCCGAGGCCATGCGCGGCTCCTTCGGCAGGGCGCCGGAGGGTATCGAGCACAAGGTCGTCGACCCGGACACGGGCGACACGCTGCCGCCCGGCGAAGACGGCGAGATCTGCGTGCGCGGCTACTGCGTGATGCAGGGCCAGTACAAGGTGGAGCGCGAGGACTGCTTCGAGCGCGACGGCTTTTACCGCACCGGCGACGGCGGCCACCTCGACGCGAACGGCTTCCTGTTCTTCAAGGCGCGACTCGGCGACCTCATCAAGACCGGCGGCGCCAACGTGACACCGCGGGAGGTGGAAGTCGTGATCGACGAACAGCCCGAGGTCCAGGCCTCCTACGTGGTGGGCCTGCCCCACCCCGACCGGGGCCAGCAGGTCGTGGCCGCGGTTGTCCTCAACACGGGGGCGCGACTGGATGCCGACACGCTGCGCGACCGCCTGAAAGCGGAACTTTCCGCCTACAAGGTGCCCGCCCGGGTGTTCTTCTGCGCCAAGGCGGAGATCCCGTTTACCGACAGCGGCAAGGTCGACAAGCGCGCGCTCATCGACGCGCTGCAGGCTCGCGCATGAAAGACGCCACCGCGATCGCGGGCATCGGGCAGACGGCCTTCGGCAAGCAGCTGCCGGAGTCGGAACTAGAGCTCGCGTGCCAGGCGGTCCTGCGCGCGCTGGAGGACGCGGGCATCGAGCGCAGCGAGGTGGACGGGCTCGCGTCGTTCACGCAGGAATCGAACTCCGAGGTGGAACTCGCCCGCAACCTGGGGTTGTCCGACATCTGTTATTTCAGCCAGGTGGGCTACGGCGGGGGCGCCGGCCCGGGCGTGATCGGCAATCTCGCCATGGCCGTGGCGACGGGCCAGTGCAACGTCGGCGTGGCCTGGCGCTCACGCAAACGGGCCTCCGGTGCGGTGCGCAGGCCGTGGTCGAAGAGCGGCTCGGCGCTGCTGGAGGAGATCGCCGTCAACTACACGCGGCCGTTCGGCATCATCCGCCCGGTGGACGAAATCGCGCTGCTCGCGCGCCGCTACATGCACGAGTACGGCGCGACGCGGGAGCACTTCGCCAACGTCGCGCTGGCGCAGCGCGCCTACGCCAACAACAACCCCGACGCCATGATGCATGCAAAACCCATGACGCGGGAGGACTACATGGCGGCGCGCTGGATAGCCAGGCCGCTGTGCCTGTTCGACAACTGCCTGGAGACCGACGGCGCGCTGGCCGCGGTCATCGTGCGCGCCGACCGCGCGCGGGACTGCCGCCACAAGCCGGTCTACGTCCACGCCTTCGCGCAGGGCTTCCACGCGCAGCACCAGACCATGCAGAATTTTTTCTGCGACGACCCGCTCAGGGGGCCGAGCTGGGTCGCCGCGCGCAGGCTCTACCAGCAGTCCGACATACAACCCGCCGATATCGATGTCGCCCAGATCTACGATGCGTTCACTCCCCTGATACCCCTGTCGCTCGAGGGCTTCGGTTTCTGCGCCCGCGGCGAAGGCGCGGCCTTCACCGAGAACGGCAACCTGCAGCCCGGCGGCGCGCTGCCCACCAACACCTCCGGCGGCGGCCTGTCGGAAGCCTATGTCCACGGTTTCAACCTGCTGACCGAGGGCGTCCGCCAGTTGCGCGGCAGCGCGCACAACCAGGTCGACGGCGCGGCCACCTGCCTCGTCACCGGTGGCGAGGGCGTACCCACCGGCGCCGTCATCCTGCGCAACTGAGGAGGGAGCGATGACTGAAGAGACCCTGCTGCCGCACATCGACGAGGTGAACGCCCCCTTTTGGGAGGGCTGTCGCGAGGGCGTGTTGCGCGTACAGCAGTGTCCGGCCACGGGCCGCCTGATGTTTCCGCCACGGCCCGTGAACAGCTGGACACCGGGGATGCCGGCCGTGTGGACGGAACTCTCCGGCCGCGGGCGCATCTGGTCCGTCATCGAGCCGCACCCGCCGCTCATGCTGAACTTCACCGGGCTCGCGCCCTACAACGCGATCGTGGTCGAGGTCGAGGAAGACCCGACAATACGGATTCCCGGCAACCTCGTGGCCGGCGCGGGCGCGGCGATCAACAGCGTCGCCTACGACGACATCGCGATAGGGGCGGCGGTCGAGGTGGTGTTCGAGCAAATGACGCGCGAGATCTCCCTGCCGCGCTGGGTGCTGCGCGACGCATAGCTTTGCGCCTCGCCGTGGGTGTAATACACTGTTTTGGCAAGCCGCCTGTCATGTAAAAGACGGTTGTAAGCAACTGCCGCTAGCGGGGTGAGCCGTATGTCCTTCGAACTGAATCGCCGCCTGGTCGCCAGGCGCCCGCCGCTGGCCACGAGCGCAGACGTCGACGCCGTGACCGCGAGCATCATCAACGGCGCGTTCGAGACCGTGTGCTTCGAGGTCGCGACGCACCTGGGGCGCGCCGCCTCCTCCGCCATCATCAACCAGTCCAATGAACGCAACGCTAGCATCATCGACGGCAACGGGCGTCTCGCGGGTATTTCCGTGGGCATTCCGCAGTTGCTGTTCGTGTCGCCGCTCGCGGTGCGCTGGGGGCTGGAGAACTTCGCGGAGGACGACTGGGGTCCCGGCGATGTCTTCGTGGGCAACGACCCGGACTACGGCGGCGGCCACCTGCCCGACTACACCGTGTACGCGCCGCTGTTCGATGCACAGGGCGAACTGATCCTCATCCAGGCGCTGCAGGCGCACCAGGGCGACACCGGCGGCAAGGACCCCGGCGGCTTCTCGGTCGACAGCAGGGATATCTTCGGCGAGGGCATGGGCATCCCGGTGCTCAAGCTCGTCCACCGCGGCAGGCCGCGGCGCGACGCGATCGACATGCTGATCCGCAACAACCGCTTCCCGTCCTTCGCGGGCGATATCGCGGCGATGATCAGCGCGGTGCAGGCCGGCGTGCAAGCGCTGCAGGAGATCTGCGACCGCTTCGGCACCGAGACGGTGAAGGCGGCCGTGAACTACAACATCGACCAGACCAACGAGCGCTTCCGCGCGGAGGTAGCCGCCTGGCCGGACGGCGACTACCCGGCCGACGTGTGGATCGACCAGGACACGGCCGGCAACCCGGACGTGCACGTGCGCGTCACCTGCAAGGTGGCGGGCGACCAGCTCACGGTGGACATGAGCGGTTCCGACGCGCGGCCGGAACTCGTCAACGTGTGGAACACCTTCGCCAACACCCGCGGCTACGCCATCGCCCAGCTCGCCTCCATGGTGGACCCCGGCATCAACAAGAACGAGGGCCTGTTCTACGCCGTGGACATGGTGATACCCGAGGGCTCCATCCTGCAGCCGCCGCCGAACAAGCCGGCGGCCCTGGGGGCGTTCCACCCCGCAGTGGAGGTGGGTGAAGCGATTTGCATAGCGCTGTCGCCCATCCTGCCGGCGCGCTCGGCCCCGCAAGTCTACAAGCTGGGCATGCCGAGCGCCGTGATCGGCTTCACCGACACGGGCGAGATGTGGATGGACCAGGGGGTGGACGTGCGCGCCTCCGATGCCTCGGCCACGCAGGGCCTCGACGGCTGGGGTGCGATGTGCGCGGGCCTCGGCAACCTGATCCTCGCCACCGCCGAGGACGCCGAGAGCCGCTTTCCCGTGCTCAACCTCGGGCGCGAGATGACCACCGACACCGGCGGCGCGGGGCGCTGGCGCGGCCAGCCCGGCACGCGCAACGTGAAGCAGGTGCTGGCGCCGGTCTCGGCCATGACCTGGATGGTGTCGCGCAAGCATCCGCTGCGCGGCCTGAACGGCGGCAACGATGCGGCGCCGTACAGCAACCATTTCCTGGTGGGCACCGCCGACGAGTACGAGGTGGAGAACGCGATCAACGCGCAGCTCCCCGCGGGCGCGATCACCGCCTACCAGTACGGCGGGGGCGCGGGTTTCGATAACCCGCTCGAGCGCGACCCGGTCGCGGTGCGCGAGGATGTACTGGACGAATATGTCAGCATGGAAGCCGCGCGCCGCGACTACGGCGTGGTGCTCACCGGCTCGGTGGAAAACTGCGACGTCGAGATAGACACCGCGGCTACCGCGGCGCTGCGCGCACAGATGGCGGCGGCAACCGCGTGAGCTACCGCATCGGTATCGACATCGGCGGCACCTTCACCGACTTCGCGCTGTTGCGCGGCGACCGGTTGCGCCTGCACAAGAACCTGTCGACACCCGAGGACCGCTCGCTCGGCGTACTCGAAGGCCTCGCCGCGCTGGCGCAGCTCGAGGGCTGCACGCTGGCCGACCTGCTCGCCGCCACCGAGGCGATCATCCACGGCACCACGGTGGCGGACAACACGCTGATCGAGATGAACGGCGCCTGCACCGGACTGCTCACGACCGACGGTTTCCGCGACGAACTCGAACTGCGGCGCGGTTACAAGGAGAACATCTGGGACGTGCGCCTGGGGCCACCCCAGCCGATCGTGCCGCGCCGCCGTCGCCTCGGCGTGCCCGAGCGCGTGCGCTGCGACGGCTCGGTGCACACCCCGCTGGACGAGGACGCCGCGCGCGCCGCGATCGCCAGGCTGCGGAAGCAGGGCGTGGAGTCCGTCGCCATCTGCACGTTGTTCAGTTTCGTGAATCCCGCGCACGAGCTGCGCCTGGCGGAGCTGGTGCGCGAGGCCCTGCCAGACGCGCACATCTCCCTGTCGCACCAGGTGCTGCCGAAGTCGCCGGAATTCGAGCGCGTCAGCACCACCGCGGTGAACGGCTACGTCGGCCCGCGCGTCACGCACTACATCGAGCGCCTGTGCGAGCGCCTGGCGCAGGCGGGTTATGCGCGGCAACTGCTGCTGATGCAGTCCAACGGCGGCGTGATGACGCGGGAATACCTCGCGGGCAGCCCGGTGCGCGTGCTGGCCTCCGGTCCCGCCGGTGGCGTCATCGGCGGCGCCGCAACGGGCGCCGCCAAGGACGCGCGGGAACTGCTCTGCGTGGACATGGGCGGCACCAGCTACGACGTGTCCGTGGTGCAGGGCGGCAGCGCGCCGGCCGAGTCCGGCTGGAACTGGCACCACCGCTACCTCGTGGCCGTGCCCATGGTGCAGGTCGAGACCCTGGGCGCCGGCGGCGGCTCCATCTGCAGCGTCGAGGCAGGCACGCTCCACGTCGGCCCCGCTAGCGCGGGCGCCGAGCCCGGCCCGGTGTGTTACGGCCGCGGCGGCACCCGGCCCACAGTCACCGACGCCATCCTGGTGCTGGGCCTTTTGTCCGACGACGAGGGCTTCGCCGGGGGCGGCTTCCGCCTGACACGGGACGGCGTCGAGGAGGCGCTGCGCGAACACGTGGCCGGCCCGCTGGGCTGCTCCGTCGAGGAGGCGGCCTTCGACTGCTGGCGGGTGGTGAACGCGAACATGACGCAGGCCGTGCGCCGCCTCACCGCGGAGAAGGGCTGCGACCCCCGCGCGCTGACGATGCTCGCCTACGGCGGCAACGGGCCCGTGTTCGCCGCCATCCAGGCGCAGGAGCTCGGCATCGGGCGCGTGCTGGTGCCGCGCACCTCTCCCGGTTTTTCCGCCACCGGCGCGCTGACCGCGCGGCCGGGCATCGACGAGGAGCGCGCCTACCTCGCCCCGGCAAGCGACGCCAGCGTCGAGCGGCTGCGCGAGTTGTGGGCCGAACTGGACGCGCGCGCCGAGACCTTCCTCACCGCCGCGGGATTCAGGCGCGCCGACATGCAGTGCCGCTACCAGCTCAACCTGCGCTATCCCGGGCAGAACTGGTCGCTCACCGTGGACGCGGCGCAGGTCACCGGTGAGCAGGACCTGTCTTTCGCAGACGAGCAGTTGGTGGCGCGCATGGTCGCGCGCTTCCACGCGCTGCACCAGGAACAGTACGGGCACGCGCGGGAGGCGGAGGCGCCGGAGATCACCGGCGTGCGCCTCGTGGCCGCCACGGATATTCCCGGGCCGGTGTTCAGCGGCGGCTCCACCGCCGCGCGGCAGGCCGCCACGGCGCACCGGGAGCGGCGCGCCAACCTCGGCCACGGCTTCGCGCCCACCGCCATCTTCCGCGGCGCGGATCTCACGCCGGGCCACGAGGTCAAAGGTCCCGCGATCATCGAGGAACAGTTCACCACCATCGTCGTGTACCCCGGCTGGACGGCGCACGTCGACGACGCCGGCGACTACGAACTCAACCGTACCGGCTGAGCCCGGTACGGGCCGAAGGAGGCGCAATGGCTGCCACCGACAGCATCAGGCTGCAACCGGACCCCGCGCGGCACACCTGGGGCCACTTTATCGAGGACGTGGCGGACAGGCACGGCGACAGGACGGTCATGCGCTTCGAGGGCCGCGACATCAGCGCCAGCGAGTTGCTCGCCGACAGCCGCCGCCTGGCCAGGGCGCTGGCGGCCAGCGGAGTCGGCAAGGGCATGCGCGTCGCGCTGCACATGGCCAACCGGCCGGAGTTCGCGATCGCGTCCTTCGCCACGGCGATGCTGGGCGCCGTGCTCGCGCCCGTCAACACCTTCGCCACGAAGGACGAGCGCGAGTACATCCTGCGCCACAGCGACAGCGCCATCCTGTTGTTCCAGCGCCACCTGCTGAAGCATGACTTCATGGAGGAGCTGTTCGACATCGTGCCGGAGCTGCGCGACAGCGAGGGGCCGCTGCGGTGCCCGCGCATTCCGCAGTTGCGCCAGGCCGTCGCCCTCGGGCTGGATGCACCCAGCGGCGGCGTGCAGGCCTGGGACGACTTCCTGGCGCGCGGCGACGATTTCCCCGACGCCGTGCTCGACGCCATGCTCGCCGAAGTGCACCCGGCCGACGACGGCCTGATCATCTACACCTCCGGCACGACGTCGCGCCCCAAGGGCGTGTTGCACATGCAGCGCGCGGCGGTCATCCAGAGCTGGCTGATCGCCGACGAACTGCGCCTCACGCCGCAGGACCGTGTGTGGACCACCTACCCCATGTTCTGGTCGGCCGGTATCTGCATGGCCCTGGGCGCGACCATCGGCGCGGGCGCCACGCTCGTGCTGCAGGAGACGTTCGACCCGGAGGCGGCCCTGCGCTGTCTCGTGGCAGAGCGCGCGAACGCCACCCAGGCCTGGCCCCACCAGGCCAAGGCCATGGCCGAGCACCCGCTGTTCGCGGAGCTGGACCTGTCGCACATCGACAAGGAGGTCTATCGCCTGAAGCCGGACATCAGCCCCGAGGAGGACGTGTGGGGCACGCAGGGTTCCTTCGGCATGACCGAGACCTTCACCTTCGCCGCCAACCTGCCCGCGGACGCGCCGGTCACGCTGCGTCGCCGCACGCACGGCAAGCCTCGCGCCGGCATGCAGGTGCGCATTCTCGACCCGCAGACCCACGAGCCGGTGCCGGTCGGCACCGAGGGCGAGATCGCCGTGAAGGGACTCACGCTGATGCGCGGCTACTACAAGGTCGCGCCGGAGCAGACTTTCGACAACGAGGGCTTCTTCCACAGCCAGGACGGCGGCTTCCTGGATGAAGACGGCTACGTGCACTGGAAGGGCCGCATCTCCAATCTCATCAAGACCGGCGGCGCCAACGTCAGCCCCACGGAGATCGAGGAGTCATTGCTCGGCTTCCCCAACATGCGCGCCGGCATACCCTTCGGCGCCCCCCACCCCACCCTCGGCGAGGTGATCGTGCTGTGCGCGGTCGCCATGAGCGGGGAGACGCTGGACGAGGCGGCGCTGGCGTCCTTCCTCAAGAACAAGCTCTCGGCGTACAAGGTGCCGCGCAAGATCCTGATGTTCACCGAGGAAGACCTCGACTTCACCGGCAACCAGAAGATCCAGA
>JAUIEP010000172.1 GCA_030428835.1 Gammaproteobacteria bacterium
GCGCAGGCCTTGAGCATGCCGTCATAGGTGAGCAGGATGCGGTCGACGCCCTCGTTGGTCCAGAGACTGTCGCTGGCGGCCGTCAGGTCCGTCCAGGGTGTGCCCAGATAGATTGCACCCGGCACTGCCACGCCCAACTCGCGCAGCCGGTGCACGAGCGCCAGGGCCAGGCCGCCTCCCGCCGACGTACCGCCCACGCCGATCGCCTGTGCGGCGCGGGTCTCCAGGAGTGCGCGGTACACGGCCACGGCGTCATCGACGGCGGCCGGGTGCGGGTGATCGGGCGGCATGCGGTAATCCACGCTGACCACGGGCAGCCCCGTCTGCGCAGCGATCACCAGGGCCTCCCTGGCGCCCATGTCGCCGCCGCCGAACACATAGGCCCCGCCGTGCAGGTAGAGCAACACCCGCCCGCCGGCATCCGCCGCGGGCTTGTCCGGCGTCACCCTGTGGACTGCCACACCGGCGATCTCTGCCCTGGTGGCCGTGACCCCGAACTGCCCGGCCTGCTCCTCCAGGAAGCCCTCGCCAACGATATCCCGCGCCTCGATGATCTCGCGCCACTGCTCGTCCGTCGTCGGGATGGCCGCGTTGCGCGCCCGGAGCCTGACCTGGCCGCCCGCCGCGGCGAGCACGGCGCGCAGTTCTTCGCTGGCGGCGGCCGGCACCGGCAGTTCCCGGGCGGGGACCCGGCGGCTATCGGCGAGTGCGCTCGCGGCACCGCAGGCAAGGACCAGGCAGAACGCCCGCAAGATGATGTGCTTCATGGCAGACTCCCGCCCGGCGATTCGAAGCGGGAGAGTATACGGCGGAAGAACCCGCCCTGGCAGTTGCGGCTCAGCGCCAGTGATTGGAGCAGGAAGCGTCGAAGCTGTCGGCAAAGCGCTCGATCCACTCCAGCGCCGCTTCGTCGAGGCTCAGCCGACGGCCGCTGTCGCGCAGGACGGCGTTGCGATAAGCCCGTATAGCCGAGCACTGGCGCTCCATGCGCAGCCGAAAGGCCTCCCCTTTCAGCGGGGTACCCGCTCCCTTGGGTCCTGTCATGCTTGACATGCCGCCCCCGATTGCCTGCCTGAGAAGGCATTGATAGCAGTAACTAGCGCAAAAAACATCGGGGTTTCAATGCTTTGTGGATTTGTACACAGCATTTAGCGGAGTCGTCAGGGAGATTGTGGGAAATTACCGCGCGCGCCGGGCGAATGTTTGCTACAGCGCCTCCATGCTGATCGCCTGCAGCGCGGGTTCGGCGCCGAGTACAAACATGGCGTCTTCGTATTTCGGGGGTCCGAACTTGCCGGTGGCATTGTTGGACAACGCGACGGGCTCTTTCGGCATGCCGATGAAGTTGGTGTTCAGCTCGCCATTGTCATCCTCGTCGTAGAAAACCGTCATCGCGTACTCCCCGGCGGGCAGGTCGACGGGCACCTCCACAAGTTCGCCGTTGCGATGGTCCTCGATCAGCACCTTGCGCAGCAGCACGGTCTCCTCGCCAAGCCACGTGTCCGCGGAGTCATAAAACGCGAGGAACAGGTGACCGCTCACCTCAGACAGGCCACTGACCTGCACGGTCAGGGCGGCAGCCGCGGCAACCGGCGGCGCCTCGACGGCGCTGTTCCCGGCCGCGTCAGCGCCCTCCGCCGCGCCTGCGGCAGATGCGACGAGGGGGCCGGCGACGAGGGGGCCGGCCACCAGCGCGGCGAGCAGCGGGCGCAGAAATCGGGACATACCTGTTCTCCTGGCAGGGTAATGCAGCGCACGATTGTACCCCGACTCGCCCCGCGCCGGGGCCGCCCGGACGCCAATCGCAGTGCGGCGCAAAAAACGCCCGAAGCGGCACTTTTCCCCCTTCCCTGCCATTGCATTGTCACGGCCCGGCCCTAATATTCGCTCCCGCCTGGCACGGCTTTTGCTGCCTCTGGCAAGCACCCCCGGGAGGGACGCCAAAAAGCCGACAAACCGGGGGCCGCGGCCCGATTCGGGCCATGCGGGGACACAAAAGGGTGCGCCAGGCACCGAACAAGTGCAGATACACCGGGGAGCGAACACCATGCAGCAGAACAGGCAACCAAACCGCGTACGCAGGACGATGAACGACCTTGTCATGGCCGAGATGTTCCTGCTGCAGGCGACGCTGGAGAGCGCCGCCGCCATCAGCGACGGCATCACCGCGCTGGGCAGGGAGTGGAACGGCGACGAGGAACAGCCCGGCGGCATCCCGGGCGTGCTGGCGCGCACCGCCGACGAGGCCGTGGAACCCTACACCACCCGCTACCGCTACTTTCGCGACATGCTCGCGGGCACCGCGGGCACACAGCATCGCCTGGACGCTCCGGACGCCTGAGGCTATTCCCCACCGCCGGGCCAGTCGGTAGACTGGCCCGACCACACAGACCAGATCATCACATCTATGAGCATCGGTTCCTGGGACCCGTCGCTGGGGTCAGAAGCGGCGGACCTGGCATTGGACGACGCGCTGCTTGCGCGCCTTGCCGCCTACAGCGCCAATGAGCAATTGGAAGCATTGGGCGACCTGCTGTCGGCCGGGGACAAGCAGCAGCTCGCGGGGCTGATGCAGATCGACCACGCGCAGTGGCGCGCCGCGGTGGAGCCCCTGGACAGCGCCGTCATCGGACACCTCATTCGCTTTCTCGCCGTGGCGGAGAACCTGCCGGGCTGGGAGGCAGGTGCCGCCTCCCCCGTGATCCCGCTGGCCAAGGTGCTGCGCGAACGCGGTGAGCGCCTGGACAGGGCGCAGCTGCTCTGGCTGCGCGAGGTGAGCGAAAACCGCTTCCTGCCCTACGGGCCGCTGTAGATCCTCAGGCGGAGGGCTTGCCTTTCTCGAACGCGGCCATCTGCTGCGCCGTCGCCGGGGTCTGGTACTTCTCTTTCCATTCACCGTAGGGCATCCCGTAGACGCGCTCCCGCGCCTGGTCGTAATCGACGCTCACGCCCTCCTGTTCGGCAGCCGCCACGTACCACTTGGACAGGCAGTTACGGCAGAAGCCCGCCAGGTTCATCAGATCGATGTTCTGCACGTCCTTGCGCTCATCGAGGTGTTGCAGCAGGCGGCGGAACACCGCCGCTTCTATCCTGTCATTGTCCGCCATCGGGAACCTCCTATATCGGCATGTACTCGCCGCCGTTCACATCCAGCGCAGCGCCGGTGACCACGCCCGCGTAATCGGAGCCGAAAAACAACGCCGCCTTCGCGCAGTCGCCGTCGTCGGGAATGACGCCGAGCGGGATGTTGCCCGCCACCTCGGCGATCAGGTCTTCCTGGCTGCGCCCGGTTGCCTGTGCCTGCCAGGAAAAGTAACCCTCGACACTCGGGCCCCACATCCAGCCCATGTGCACGCTGTTCACGCGGATGTTGTACTTGCCAAGTTCCAGCGCGAGGTGTTTGGTCGCACAGCGCAGCGCACTCTTGGACGAGCCGTAGCCACCCTGTGTCGCCAGCGGTTTGTGCTCGACCATGGTCGCTATCATGACGATAGCGCCGCCGCGCTCCTTCATGTGTGGCACGCAGGCCTGGGTGAGGTGCATCGTGCCGAAGAAGTTGACGTCCATCGCGCGCCGCCAGCCGTCCATGCTGGCGGATTCGATGGGCTCGAAACTGCCGGGGTCGTACGCTGAATTGAAGAGCACATCGATGCGACCGAATTCCTTCGCCGCGGCGTCCGCCAACGCCCTGCACTGCTCCTCACTGGCAATGTCCGTCGCCACCTTGAGCACCCTGGTGCCCAGGCCGAGGTCGGCGATCTCCTGTTCCGCGGCATCCAGCTTGGCCGCCGTGCGCGCCGCGAGCACAACGGCTTCCGCGCCCTCGGCCGCCGCCAGCGTCGACAGCTCCTGGCCCAGGCCCGGTCCGATACCCGACACGATCACGACTTTATCCTTGAGCAGCATTGCTCTTCTCCTTGTTATTGATGAAGGTTTGGCATGCGGATGCGTGCAACCGCGAATCCCTGTGGGGTCGAATTCATTCGACCTGCGTGTCGGCCTGGACGGCAATGTTGGTTCACGCGGGAACCGGGAGTCTGGTCGAATGAATTCGACCCCACAGGGAGCCTAACGATACTGCAGGAAGACGCGCTCTGTCCCGGGGCACTCCCTTAATTCCTGCAGCAGTTCATCACTCGGAACCACCTGCCAGCGTTCGCCAAGGCGCACGCGCGCGGAATTTTCCGGCTGGCGGTATATCAGGGAGACTGGACAGTTGCCGCCAAGCGCGTTACTCAGGGTACGTTCGAGCCGGTCCGGAAACTCGGCGCCGGCGCGCTCCGCGTTGACCTCTATGGTGAGATCGGCCGCGTAATTCTGCCGTGCATCGAGGAGGCTGCGCAGGCTGCTGGCACGCATGGCCAGCTTGCCGGTGCGATCGTCCACGGTGATGCGGCCCTCGGCGATCACGATCGTGTCCTTCACCAGCAGCTCGCGGTACTCGGTGTAGGCGTCGGAAAACAGCGTGACCTCCATCTGCGCGCTGGCATCGTCCAGGGTCATCACCGCCATGGTGCCGCGCTGCGTGTTCATCGTGCGCGTGGCCATGATCAGGCCGACGATCACCTGGCTCGCCTTGCCGTCGGCGCGCAGGTCGACAATGCGGTGCGGGGCGAACTTGCGCACCTCCGCCTTGTACTCGTCCATCGGGTGCCCGGTGATGTACAGGCCCAGCGTATCGCGCTCGCCGCCGAGGCGCTCCTTGTCGGGCCAGGGACGCACATGCGCGAAATCGGCGTAGACGTCGCCGCCCGCGTTCGCCGCACTCGGCACCGGGTCGCCGAACAGGTCGTCGATACCGCTGGCGCGGTTGTTGGCGCTTTGTTCCGCCGCCTTCAGCGCGTCGTCGAGGGCGGCCATCAAGACCCAGCGTGGAGCACCGAAGCTGTCGAGCGCCCCGGAGCGGATCAGCGCCTCGATGGCGCGCCGGTTCACGCGCTTGGGGTCGGTACGTGCACAAAAATCGAAGAGGTCCACGAATGGTCCGTCGGCGTCCCGGGTCGCGAGGATGTTGCCTACCGGTCCCTCGCCCAGCCCCTTGATCGCGCCGAGGCCGTAGATGATATCGCCGCCCTCATTCACCGTGAACATGTACTGGCCCTCGTTTACGTCGGGCAGCTTGAGCGACAACTTCATGCGCTTGCACTCGTCGACGAAGACCACGATCTTGTCGGTGTTGTCGAGTTCCGAACTCATCACCGCGGCCATGAACTGCGCCGGGTAGTGCGCCTTGAGCCAGGCCGTCTGGTAGGACACGAGCGCGTAGGCCGCGGAGTGCGACTTGTTGAAGCCGTAGCCCGCGAACTTCTCCACGAGGTCGAAGATACGCATGGCCAGCGTGCCGTCGATACCGAGCCCTTGCGCCCCCTCCTCGAAGACGGCGCGCTGCTTGGCCATCTCGTCGGCATTCTTCTTGCCCATCGCGCGGCGCAGGAGGTCCGCGCCGCCGAGGGTGTAACCCGCCAGCACCTGGGCAATCTGCATCACCTGTTCCTGGTACAGGATGATGCCGTAGGTGGGCTGCAGGATCGGCTTGAGCCACTCGTGCTGGTACTGCTGGTCGGGGTAGGAGATCCGCTCGCGGCCGTGCTTGCGGTTGATGAAGTTGTCGACCATGCCCGACTGCAGCGGACCCGGGCGGAACAGGGCCACGAGCGCCACGATGTCCTCGAAGCAGTCCGGCTGCAGGCGCTCGATCAGGTCCTTCATGCCGCGCGATTCGAGCTGGAAGACTGCGGTGGTATTGGCGGACTTCAGCAGGTCGAAGCTGGCCTTGTCGTCGAGGGGAAGCTGCGCGATGTCGAGGGGCAGTTCACCCGCGCGCTCGCGCCCGGTGTTGATCATCTTCACGGCCCAGTCGATGATCGTCAGGGTGCGCAGGCCGAGGAAGTCGAACTTCACGAGGCCGGCTTTTTCCACATCGCCCTTGTCGTACTGGGTCACCAGGCCCGAGCCGGTCTCGTCGCAGAACAGTGGAGAGAAGTCGGTCAGCCGCGAGGGCGCGATCACCACACCCCCCGCGTGCTTGCCCACGTTGCGGGTAATGCCCTCGAGCTGCACCGCCATGTCCCAGATTTCCTGGGCCTGCTCGTCCGCGGCCAGGAACTCGCGCAGGGGTTCTTCCTGCGCCAGCGCCTTCTCCAGCGTCATGCCCACCTCGAAGGGGATCATTTTCGAGAGTTTGTCGGCGAGGCCATAGGACTTGCCCTGCACCCGCGCCACATCGCGCACCACCGCCTTGGCCGCCATGGTGCCGAACGTGATGATCTGTGACACCGCCTCACGACCGTAGGTCTGGGCGACGTACTCGATCACCTCGTCGCGGCGCTCCATACAGAAGTCCACGTCGAAGTCCGGCATCGACACGCGTTCCGGGTTGAGGAAACGCTCGAACAGCAGGTCGTAGGCGATGGGGTCGAGGTCCGTGATCTCGAGGGCGTAGGCCACCAGCGACCCGGCGCCGGAGCCGCGCCCCGGCCCCACCGGGATGTCGTGCTGCTTGGCCCAGCGGATGAAGTCCATGACGATGAGGAAGTAGCCCGGAAAGCCCATCTGCACGATGGTGTCGAGCTCGAAATCCAGGCGCTCACGGTAAGCGGCCTGCTTCTCCATGAAATCGGGAGCCGCGCTGTCAAACAGGACCTCGAGGCGCGCATCCAGTCCCTCGTGGGACAACTGCCGGAAGTACTGGTCCATGGTCAGTCCCTCCGGGACCGGGTAATCCGGCAGGAAGGGTTTGTCGAGCTCCAGCACGAGATTGCAGCGCCGCGCAATCTCGACGCTGTTGGCCAGGGCCTCGGGGATGTCGGCGAAGAGTTCCGCCATCTCGCCGGCAGAGCGCAGGTACTGCTGCTCCGTGTAGGGCCTGGCCCGGCGCGGGTCGTCCAGCGTGCGCCCCTCGCGGATACACACGCGCGCCTCGTGGGCCTCGAACTCGCTGGCATCGAGGAAGCGCACGTCGTTGGTGGCCACGACCGGGCAGCCGAGCTGTTCCGCCAGCGCCACCGCCCGGTGCAGGTGGTTTTCGTCACCCTCGCGACCGGTGCGGTGCAGCTCGAGGTAGAAGCGCCCGGGGTACAGCGCCATCCAGTGCTCGGCACGCGCGGCCGCGAGGTCGTCTCGCTCCGCGAGCAGCGCCTGCCCGACGTCCCCGGCGGCACCGCAGGACAGGGCAATCACGCCCTCGGCGTGCTCGGCGAGCCACGCTTTCTCGACATAGGGCACGCCCAGGTGCTGGCCCTGCGTGTACGCCTGTGAAATCAGCAGGGTCAGGTTGCGGTAACCCGCGTCGTTCATGGCGAGCAGGCACAGTGGGAAGGCGCGCTCGGGGTCGTCGGCCTCCATGACGCGCAGGTCCACACCGAAGATAGGTTGCACGCCCGCCGCGAAGGCGGCCCGGTAGGCCTTGATGAGCCCGTAGAAGTTGCACACGTCGGTAATAGCCACGGCGGGCATGCCCAACTCGGCAACGCGCGCCACCAACGGTTTCACCCGCACCAGGCCGTCGATCAGTGAATACTCGGTGTGCAGGCGCAGGTGAACGAAGTCGGTCATGCCCGGAATTCTACGCCCCCTGCCCGGCCGCGGGTACCGCCTCTACGCGCCCGCGAGGAATTTTTTCACCGGCGCGAAGCTGCGGCGGTGATGTTCGGTGACACCGAGTTCCGCCAGCGCATGCAGGTGGCGCCTCGTGGGGTAGCCCTTGTGGGCGGCGAAGCCGTAGCCGGGAAAACGTGCATCGAGTGCGACCAGCTCCGCGTCGCGCTGTACTTTCGCGAGAATCGACGCCGCTGCGATCGCGGGCACGCGGTCATCGCCCTTCACTACCGGCTCCGACGCGTAGTCCCAGTGCGGCAGGCGGTTGCCATCCACCAGCACGTAGCGGGGTTGCACAGCCAGCCCCTGCACCGCGCGCCGCATCGCCAGCAAGGATGCCTGCAGGATGTTGATCGCGTCGATCTCGGCGACCGTGGCGCGGGCGACACAGAACGCCAGGGCACGCTCGCGAATCATGACTGCCAGCGCCTCGCGACGCTGTTCGCTGAGTTTCTTGGAGTCCCTCAGCCCGGCAATGGGACGCTGCGGGTCCAGGATCACGGCAGCGGCCACCACGTCGCCCGCCAGGGGACCGCGCCCCACCTCGTCCACCCCGGCGATGCCGGGGCCCTCGTAATCCGCTGTAAACAGGTCATCCATCTGGGCGACCATTGTCCTGTATCCCGGCCATGTGCAACAGGCCCGCCGCGACGTTATCCGCGGCGTCGCCGCGCAGCAGCCGCGCCTGGCGGCGGAACTCAGCCAGCAACGCGCTGTTGTCACCCCCGAACAGCGGCGCCAGCGCCGCGGCCAGCGCCCGCGGCCGCGCCTCGTCCTGCAGGAACTCCGGTACCAGCGCCCGGCCGGCGAGGAGGTTCGGGAGCGCGACATGGGGCACGCGCAACAGGCGCCGGAGCAAGCGGTAGGACAGCGGGTGCATGCGGTAGGCAACGACCATGGGGCGCCCAAGCAGGGCCGCTTCCAGTGTGGCGGTGCCGGACGCCGTAAGCACCGCGTCGGCGGCCGCCAGCGCGTCGCGCGAGCCGCCCGCCAGCAAGCTGGCCGGCTGTCCGCGCAACAGCGGCGCCAGTTGCCGCTCGCGCTCCGCGCTGGCCGCGGGCACCACCACCTGCAGCGCCGGCAGGTCGGCGCGCAGGAGCGCGGCGGCTTGCAGGAAGTCCGGCAGCAGCCGGCGCACCTCACCCGCGCGGCTTCCCGGCAGGAGTGCCAGCACGGGAGCGGCGGCAGGCAGGCCCAACCGGCGTCGCGCCAGCGCGCGCGACGGGGCACTCGCCAGTTCGCCCGCCAGCGGGTGACCGACGAACTCAGCGGCGACCCCGTGCTCGGCGTAGAACGCCGGCTCGAAGGGCAACAGGCAGAACACCCTATCCACGGCCCGCGCGATGCCGCGCACCCTCCCGGGCCGCCAGGCCCACACCGCGGGGCTCACGAGTTGTGCGGTGGTCACCCCGGCGCGGCGCAGGCGCGCCGCGAGACCCAGGTTGAAGTCCGGTGCGTCGATCCCCAGGAAGAGGTCCGGCGGATTGCGGGTGAAATGCCGCACGAGTCCGCGCCGCCGCGCCAGCAGTTCCGGCAGGCGGCCCAGCGGTTCGACGACACCCATGACCGCGAGCCGCTCCAGGGGGAAGAGGCTGTCGAGTCCCTCGCGGCAGAGCCGCTCACCGCCCACGCCCATGATTTGCACGTCGGGCTGCCGCGCGCGCAGAGCCCGCACGACCGCGGCCCCCAGCGCATCGCCGGAGGCCTCGCCCGCGACCACGACGAGACGCAGGGTCACTAACGGACGATGCCCCGCTCGGAGGCCGCCAGTGACTCGATGAACTGGCGCACCTCGACACACTTGTCCGGCATGGCGGCGAGGCGGTCCAGGGCGATGTCCAGGGTCAGTCCCTGGCGGTAGACGATCTTGAACGCGCGCCGCAACTGGCTCATCACCTCCGGCGCAAAGCCGCGCCTGCGCAG
>JAUIEP010000173.1 GCA_030428835.1 Gammaproteobacteria bacterium
CCTGGGGACAGATGTCCTACTGGGGCGCGCAGGTGATTATCTCGCTGTTCGGCGCCATTCCGGTGGTGGGTGAAGACATCGTCACCTGGATTCGCGGCGACTACCTGATTTCCGGCATCACGCTGAACCGCTTCTTTGCCCTCCACGTCGTGGCCCTGCCCATCGTACTGCTCGCATTGGTGGTGTTGCACCTGCTGGCGCTGCACGAGGTCGGCTCCAACAACCCGGACGGCGTTGATATCAAGGCACACAAGGGCCCGGACGGCGTGCCGCTGGACGGCGTGGCCTTCCATCCCTACTACACGGTGCACGACCTGCAGGCGGTAGGTGTCTTCCTCTTCGTGTTCTGCGGCATCATATTCTTCATGCCGGAGATGGGCGGCCTGTTCCTGGAGTACCCGAACTTCGAGGAGGCTAACAACCTGAAGACGCCGGATCACATCGCGCCGGTGTGGTATTTCACCCCCTATTATTCGGTGCTGCGCGCGGTACCGGACAAGTTCTGGGGTTTCATCGCCTTCGCCGCATCCGTGGCTGTCCCTTTCCTCCTGCCCTGGCTCGACCGCAGCCCGGTCAAGTCCTGGCGCTACCGTGGCAACATCACGAAGGTCATGCTCGTGGTGTTCACCGCCTCGTTCCTGATCCTCGGCGTGCTGGGCATCAAGTCGCCGACGCCCGAGCGTACCCTGCTGGCGCAGATCTGCAGCATCATCTACTTCGGCTTCTTCCTGCTCATGCCGATCTGGTCGGCAATGGACAAGACCAAACCGGTGCCCGAACGCGTCACGATGGACGGCGGCATCGGCTTCTGGGGCTCCATTGGCGCGTTCCTGCTGATCCTGGCGCTGACGGTGTTGCCGCTGCGGGCAGTGGGCGCCGAGTCCGCGCACGCCTGTGGCCAGATCGACTGCGATGAGTTTGTCGCGGATCCGCAGGACAAGGCCTCGCTGCAGCATGGCGCCATGTTGTACATGAATTACTGTTTCGGCTGTCACTCCCTGCAGTATTCCCGTTATGAACGCGTCGCCAACGATTTGGGTATCCCGGAAGACCTGTACATGGAAAACCTGATGTTCGACCCGTCGCTGAAGATTGGCGAGCTCATGGAAAATGCCATGGACGAGAAGCTGGCAAAGCAGTGGTTCGGTGCGACCCCGCCGGACCTGACCCTGGTGTCCCGCGCCCGCCAGCCGGAGTGGCTCTACACGTATTTGCGCAATTTCTACCGGGACGACAGCCGCCCGTACGGCGTCAACAACCGCGTGTTCAAGGACGTCGGGATGCCCCATGTGCTGCTGGAACTGCAGGGCATGCAGGAGTGTGCGCCGGGCGCCGTCATGGCGGACAACGGGGGCGTCAAACGTGACCCGCTCTCGGGCGAGGATATCAAGGAAAACCCGTGCGGTGAGTTCCGCATCGCAGAGGCAGGCAGCATGAACGTCGAGGAATTCGATGGCGCCATGTACGACCTGGTCAATTTTATGGCGTACACCGCCGAGCCGATGGTTTTGGAGCGCAAGCGCATCGGTATATACACACTGCTTTTCATTGCGCTGTTCACTATTTTCGCGGCGCTACTGAACCGCGAGTATTGGAAAGACGTGCACTGACGGCCTGCCAGCCGCCTGTCCCGGCCTGTCCCGGTCCGCAAGCAATGAGTACTGATAGAGGAATCCCCATGGGTGTTGTTGCAAAACGATCTTCGATGACCTTCTTCTCTGACCCCTCTAGTCACTACAGCCATCGCGTGCGTATTGTCCTGGCGGAGAAGGGTGTAACGGTCGATATGGTGGAGGCCGACGCCAATCACCCGCCGACGGAACTGGCCGACCTGAACCCCTACAACAGCCTGCCGACTCTCGTCGATCGCGACCTCGTGCTCTACGAGTCCAAGGTCATGATGGAGTACCTCGACGAGCGCTTCCCCCACCCGCCGTTGTTGCCGGTCTACCCCGTGGCGCGGGCCGAGAGCCGCCTGTTCATCCACCGCATCGAGAAAGACTGGTGTTCGCTCGTGGACGCTATCCAGCACACGCGCAGTGACAACGTGGTCAAGAAGTCGACCAAGGAACTGCGCGAGGGCATCATGTCGATCGCGCCGATCTTCGCCGAGAAGCCGTTCTTCATGAGTGAGGAGTTCACGCTGGTCGACTGCTGCATCGCGCCGATCCTGTGGCGACTGCCATCGCTGGGCGTGGACATCCGCAGCAGCAAGCAGTCCAAGCCGCTGCTCGCTTACATGGACGCCCTGTTCAACCGGGACTCCTTCCAGGACAGCCTGACCGAGCAGGAACGGGAAATGCGCCTGTAGCGCAACGATTTCCCGACTGCCCAGGCGCCATCGTGAACTCCAGCCGTCCCTATATCATGCGGGCACTGTACGAGTGGATCGTGGACAACGGCTGTACTCCCTATGTCCTGGTGGACGCCTCCATCTCCGGCGTCAGCGTGCCGCAACAGTACGTGAAAGACGACCAGATCGTCCTGAACATCTCACCGGACGCCGTCGTGGACCTTCATATCAGTAACCAGGCTGTGGCCTTCAACGGGCGCTTCGGTGGCGTGGCGGAGGATGTCTACGTGCCGGTGAATGCCGTGGT
Organism: Gammaproteobacteria bacterium; assembly: GCA_030428835.1. Lineage (GTDB taxonomy): Bacteria > Pseudomonadota > Gammaproteobacteria > Pseudomonadales > Halieaceae > Marimicrobium. The sequence goes on from JAUIEP010000173.1 coordinate 2,601, forward strand.
AGGTATTTACGCGCGGGAAAACGGCCAGGGTATGGTGTTCGACCCGGAGGAAGTCGCGGAGCCGCCCGAGGACGAACCGCCGCCCGGTGGAGCGGACAAGCGCCCCTCCCTCAAGATCGTCAAGTAAGTTCGGCCCGGGCGGCGAGAACACGCCCTAATCTATCAATTCGAAGAGCTGCACCACGCGCTGCACGCCGGAGATATCCGCTGCCGCGTTGCTGATGCGCTGTGCCTCCGCGCCTGTCACCAGTCCCATGAGGTAGACCACGCCGTTTTCCGTAACGACCTTCACGCGGGAGCCGTCAGTTTCGCTTTTTGCGAGCAGCACCGTCTTCACCTTGGCCGAGATCCAGGTATCGGACGAGCGGGTCATGCCTGAGCTCGGCGCGGCAATCTCCAGCTCGTTGTAGATGCGGCGCACACCGGCCACCTTGCGCGCGATGTTGGTGGCATTCGTCTTGAGCGCCTCGGTGGGCACCTGGCCCGCCAGCAACAGGTAGCCGTTGTAGCAGACCACCTGCACGTGGGACTGGTGGTAGGCAGTGTCGGCCGCGTGGATGTTGATGATCGCCTTGGACTCGACGTTCTGGTCCTCGATGATGCGGCCAAAGGTGCGGTAGCCCGGGTTGTCCTCGATCGGCTCCAGTTTCATTGCCGCGAGCATGCTGCCGCAACCGCTGAGCAGCAGGCAGCCGGTGAGCGTCAGCACGAGTGGGATCCGCATTCGTTACTCCGGGTCGTGACCGCCGAACAGCGTCTGGTCGATAAGCTCCAGGCAGCAGTTCAGCATCAGTGTGAAGAGTTCCAGGCGTTGGCTCGAACGGGGCGCCTGGACGCGCAGCACCGCGTCTTCCGCGCGCATGAGAGACCCCATCTCGCCGTCGTCCGTGTTGGTCAGCAACACCACGCCCATGTTGCGCTCCATCGCGGCCTGTACCGCGCGCAGGAGGTTGCCGCCGCCGTCTGCGCTGTTGATACACAGCAGGACATCGCCCGGCTGGCCCAGCGCGCGCAACTGCCTGGAGAAGATATCGTTCGCGCCCCCCTGTTGCGCCACGGCGGTGACCGCGGTCCCGTCGCTGGCCAGCGACATCGCGGGCAGGGCGGGGCGCTCCTGCTCGAAGCGCCCGACCAACTGGCACACGAAGAGCTGGGCCAGCGCCGCGTCTGCGCCGTTGCCGCAGGCGATGAGCTTGCCGTCGGCCAGCAGGGCCGTGGTCATGAGTGCCGCCGCCTCCTCCAGTCCTCCCGCCAGCTGGTCCACCGACATCGCGATCAACTCGATCGTGTCCTGGCAGTGACTGGCAATGCGTTCGTAGTAATCCATGTTCGTGGGGTCAGCTCGTGAAGGCGCCGCGTATCCAGTTGGGAGTCAACTCGGTAGCGGATTGTCGCGGCTCGAAGGCGATCACGTCAAATCGGCACGGCCGGTCGCGCCACCGTGGGTGCAGTGCGAGGAAATACTGCGCCGTGTTGATGATCTTGCGTTGTTTGCGCCGGTCGACGGACGCCGCCGCGGAAGTGAACGCCCGGTTGCTGCGCGCGCGTACCTCGACGAACACCAGGACCCTTTTGTCCAGCGCGATGATATCGATTTCCCCGGTGCGCGCGCTGAAGTTGCGGGTCACCACCCGCAGTCCGTGCGCGCGCAGCAGTCGCGCCGCCTCGCGCTCGTAGTCGTCGCCCCCCGGCATGGCTCTCCCGGCGTGTGTGCAGGCCCGAGAGTGTAATCAGCGAGGCCGGGGCCTGTCGCCGTCGAAAGTGGCCGGTGTGAGTTCGCGCCGGATGCGCAACTGCGCGTCCATGCTCAACAGCCCGGTGCTGCCGCGCAGGAGGGCATCGGGGCCCGCGGCGAGGCGGGCAAACTCCGCCTGCAACAGGTACGCGTCGGCACCCATCGCATTGAGGCGTGGATAGGCGCCACCGCCGAGGTTGTCGCGCTCCAGGGTGCTGCGCAGCTCATCCTGCTCCGCAAGCAGCCAGGGTGTTTCCAGCAGGTAGATGCCCCGCAGGTCCCTGTCGTCGCTGCGCGGCACGCCGTTGTAGGCGGAGGACAGCGCATAGACGGGCAGGTCTCCCGCATAGTGGAATGCCAGCAGGGGTTTCAGGGCCTTCGCCTGCGCGGAATTGCGCGCCAGCAGGAAGACGACGTCCGCATCCTGGCGCCGCCGCGGTGTGCTCAGCACCTGCACGCCCAGCAGGTCCTCGACGACCTGTGCGCGCGCCGCGGACTCCGCCAGGCCCAGCGCGCGCTGGATGCTCTCGGAGTAATCCTGTTCGTCCACGTAGCTGGTGCGCGCGACGATACGGCCGCCGAGCGCACGCCAGCGCTCGCCCAGGATGGCCTGCAACTCATCGCCCCAGGGGCCGCGCGGGCTGAGGATCACGGCCTGCCGCGCGCCACTGCCGAACGCATACTCCGCGAGCTGGGCCGCTTCATCTTCCGGCGCCAGGGCGAGTTGCACCAGCGGGCTGCCGCTCGCCGGCAGCAGTTGGTCCGCGTGGTTGAGCGCCAGCACGGGGACCTGTCGCTCTAGCTGCGTGCCGAGTTCGGCAACCGCCGGCTTGGTCAGCGGGCCGATCACGATATCGGCGCCGGCGCGCAGCGCCTCGTCGTAGGCCGCGAGCGGGGAGGTGAAGTCGGACTCGTCGAGGACCGTGAGCTGCGGTGTCGGTTCGCCGCGCCTGCGGGCGCTGTAGTGCGCGGCCAGGTAGCCGTCCAGCACGGCGCGACCTGCCAGTTCGAGGCGACCGGTCAACGGCAACAGCAGCGCGGCGTGCGCGGCGCCCGCGGGCGCCGCGCGCAACTGTTCGAGGCCGCCGGGCAGTGCGCCGGCGGCGGTGTGGTCCGGGAACTCCTGGCGCCAGCGCGCGATGGCGCTGTCCCTGGCGAACCCCGTCGAGCGCGCGGCCAGGGCCAGGGCCAGCCAGCCCTGCCATTCACGTTCCGAGGGCGCGGCTTCCGCGCCGAACAGCGCGTCGACATCGGCCCGTTGCAGCGTGCGCCAGAGTTGCCGTCGCCAGGCAGCCGCGTTGGCCAGGTCGCCGAGTGACAGCAGGTCGTGGACGGAGCGCGCCGCGGCGATGTAATCCCGGGCGAGGTAGTCGATGTGTGCCAGCAGGCTGAGCGTGCGATAGCGTACGCCCGGGTGCAGTGGTTCTGTCAACAGCGCCTGCAACTGGCGGCGCGCATCCGCGCCGTCGCCGCCCAGGTAGGTGCGGCGTGCACCCAGGTAGGCCAGGTAGTGCGCGTCGTCGCTTGCCGCGACCACGTCCGCGAGGGCGGCAAGTGCGACGTCGGCCGCGAGCAGTTCGCCGGCATCCAGCGCCGCCTCCACGGTGCGGAACTCGCGCTCCAGGACGCTGGCGGGCAGGTGCATCGCCAGCGGGGCGTCGGTCGTCGTCGCGCCGGTGTCCGGCGGGGGTTCCTGCGGCGTGTCCCGGCTCGGGGCCTGGCCGCAGGCGGCGAGCAATGCCGCACACAGTGCAATGAGGATGGCGGTCGAGCCGCACTGCCGTCGTCTGTCCTGGGTCATGGTATGCTGCGCCGATACTGCGGGCCGCGCCGGCCCCGATAAACCGATCGCCATTATAAGGGGAAAACGTGGACGCCGGTCTCTATGTCGTCGCGACACCCATCGGCAATCTCGAGGACATTACGCAGCGCGCCATCGCGGTGCTCAGGGGGGCGGACGTCATCGCTGCCGAGGACACCCGGCACAGTGCGCGACTCCTGGCGGCCCACGGCATCGAGGTCCCGCTGTCGGCCTACCACGAACACAGCGACGAACACGCCGCGGGGAAACTGCTCGACAGGGTCGCACAGGGCGCGGCGGTGGCACTGATCTCCGATGCCGGTACGCCACTGATCTCGGATCCCGGCTATCGCCTGGTGCGTGCCGCGCAGGAGCGCGGCCTCGCGGTAGTGCCCGTGCCGGGTGCCTGCGCCGCGGTGGCGGCATTGTCGGCCTCCGGCCTGCCGACGGATCGCTTCCAGTTCGAGGGTTTCCTCCCGCCCAGGCAGGTCGCCCGGCAAAACCGGCTGCGGGAACTCGAGGGTGTCCCGGCGACGCTCGTGTTCTACGAGGCGCCCCACCGGGTGCAGGAGTGCCTGGCGGACCTGGTGACTGTCTTTGGCCGGGAGCGCGAGGCGGTGCTGGCCCGTGAACTCAGCAAGACCTTCGAAACCATCCGCCGCGCGCCGCTCTTCGAGCTCAGCGAGTTTGTCAGCGCCGATCCCGACCAGCGCCGCGGTGAGATCGTCTTGCTGGTTGCCGGCGCCCCGGCGCGGGAGACCGATGTCGATGAGGCGTCGGCACGCTGGCTGCGCAGGCTGGCCCGGGACATGCCCGCCAAGGCGGCCGCGCAGATCGCCGCCGACGTGACGGGGCTGCGCAAGAAGGCGTTGTACGAGTTTTTGGTGGCGGAGCGCGGCGGTACGGACTGATGCGGACTTGCCCCGGCCGGCGCCCGCGCGTAGGCTTGGCGCCGAGTCGGTCAGGCGATCGCCCGACCACACGTGTGTGGTCGGGAGGAAAGTCCGGGCTCCACAGGGCAGGGTGCCAGGTAACACCTGGGAGGCGCGAGCCTACGGAAAGTGCAACAGAAAGGATACCGCCAAAAAAAGGGGGCCAGCTCCCTTTTTTAAAGTCGAGAAAGGGGTCTGACCCCTTTTTCAGACGAGGTAAGGGTGAAAAGGTGCGGTAAGAGCGCACCGCGCGGCTGGTAACAGGCGCGGCGATGGTAAACCCCACTCGGAGCAAGACCAAATAGGAACCCGTATGCCGCGGCCCGCGGTGGGTTCGGGTAGGTCGCTACAGGCAGGTGGTGACACCTGTCGCAGATGAATGATCGTCCTCGACAGAACCCGGCTTATCGACCGACTCGTTTTTTTCTTTTTCTACGTCTCCCACAATTCACCACGACGGCACCCGCGGGGCCGTCGTTCCGGCGTCCACCTCCGCCGAGTGGGCGTCGGCGGCCCCAGCACGGCCTCGCGGCGGGTCGATTTTCACCACATCTTCCCACCAACGCGGTTCTGGCGACGTCATTTATTCAATATAGTTATATAAAATGTAATTTCTAATGAGAAAAAAGACTTTAAGTTAAAGTAAACTTTTAAGAGGTCGGGATACTGACCTGTTTTGGCGCATTTTTCTGTCGCCAAAATGTCCCCCGGGCGCCAGGAAACCGGCTCTAATCCCCTGTTTTACAACGCTTTTTGCGATCCACTTTCTTGACAGTTTTCCGAACCCCCACCTATAGTGCGGGGTAGTGGAAATAAGTGGGAAAAATTGGCTTTTTGTGGGTGAAAAGCCATTACAGTGGGAAAGGACGACGTGTTTCGCGGAGTACATAACATCAATATGGACGCGAAGGGGCGGCTGGCCATGCCAGCGCGCCAGCGCGAACCGTTGATGGAGCAATGTGGCGGCCAGATCGTCGTCACCGTGGAACCCAAGTCACCGTGTCTCGTCATTTACCCGCTGCCCGAATGGGAACGCATCGAGCGGGATATCCAGAGTCTGCCTGCGCTCAAGCCCGGCGTAAAGCGGCTGCAGCGGCAACTGCTCGGTTACGCGACAGACCTGGAACTCGACGGCAACGGCCGCATCCTGCTGCCGCCCTCGCTGCGCGAGTACGCGCGACTGGAAAAGAAGCTGGTACTCGTCGGGCAGGCCAACAAGTTCGAACTCTGGGCCGAGCCGCTGTGGCTCGAGGAAGTCGATCAACCGGCACTCGACCCGGATGCCGGTGAGGAACTGGCAGAAGAAGTCCTTGCCCTGCAACTCTAGGTGGCGGGCGCGCACGAAACAGTGTTGTTGCGGGAGGCGGTCGAGGCCCTCGTAACAGACCCGGACGGTGTCTATGTAGACGGCACCTTCGGCCGCGGGGGGCACAGCCGCGCGGTGCTCGCGCAACTGGGAGCAGGCGGCCGCCTTGTGGCGGCGGACAAGGATCCGGCGGCTGTCGCAGTCGCCAGCGAGGTGGCACAGGGCGATGAGCGGTTCGAGTTCTACCACGGCTCTTTCGCCCGGCTTCCCCATCAACTGCGGGGATTGGGGATCGCCGCAGTTGATGGCGTTTTATTGGATCTGGGGGTGTCGAGTCCCCAACTGGATGACGGCGAGCGGGGTTTCAGTTTCCTTCGTGACGGCCCTCTGGATATGCGCATGGACACGAGCAGCGGTGCAACGGCCGCCGAGTGGTTGTCCGCCGCGCCGGAGGAGGAAATCGCCGCGGTGCTGAAGGATTACGGCGAGGAACGATTCGCTCGCCGTATCGCGGCGGCCATCGTCGCCGCGCGGAAGTCGGCGCCGCTGGAGACCACCGCCCAACTGGCGAAAGTAGTAAGCGAGGCGCACCCGCGCTGGGAGAAACACAAGCACCCGGCAACGCGCGCCTTCCAGGCGATTCGCATCAAGGTAAACGGCGAACTCGATGACCTGGAAAAGTTTCTGGATGGGGCACTGGACATGTTGCGGGTCGGGGGACGTCTGGTAGTGATCAGCTTTCACTCTCTTGAGGACAGGCTGGTAAAACGCTACATGCGCGACATGTCCAGGGGCGAGGCGTTGCCCCGCGGTTTGCCGGTCAAGGAATCGGCACTGAACCGTCGGATGCGCCTCGTTGGTAAGGCTGTGCGCGCGTCCGCGGGGGAGGTTGCACTGAACCCGCGGGCGCGCAGCGCAGTTATGCGCGTCGCTGAAAAAATAGCGTAGGAAGTCATTCGGGTGGCGAAGGCAAGGGCGGGAACAGGCAGGCAGGCGGCGCCGGAGGCCGGGCGGGAGCGTACGCTCCTGGCGGCGGACGGCGTGCTGCTCCTGCTCATCCTGTTGTCGGCCTTCCTGGTCGTGCACTCGACGCACCGCTGTCGCGCACTGTACGCGCAG
>JAUIEP010000174.1 GCA_030428835.1 Gammaproteobacteria bacterium
GAAATATTCCCGCAACGCCTCGCCCACCACCCGGTGCCCGGTGTTATTCCAATGGGCGCCATCTTGTGCGTGTATCTCTATACCTTGCTCCCGTGTCGCGAGGATTGCGGCGGGAACCCGTTTTATGAGGCGCAGGTCGGCCTCCGCTACAACCTGTTCCAGGGCCTTGTAATAGGGCTGGCCGCCAAAACCCTCAAAGATGTAAATGGGTGTCGTCGGTGGTACGCGTTTCCTTATCATCGCAAGTAGCTCGCGTGTCGTCGCGACGGATTCGCGAAACGGTGCGTGTGCAAAGCCGCGCTCAGCTATAGCCCCTTCGCTGGACATATCGTGCTGAATCTCCTCCCCCGATTGCGCATGCAAGCGGTCGATGTTCTTGAAAATCCAATACAACAGGCGCGAGTACCGATACGCAAACTCGCGCAGCCCCGGGTAGTTTTTTGGAATGCGGTAAGTGATCTCACCGTTGACCAGGTAGGGGCGCCGCAGTCCATTGTTGTTCCCCTTTGAGGCGAATTCCAGCTCGAAACTGTTGTTGATGAAATCGTTGGCGCAAAACTGTATCAACAGTATATCCGGGGCTATCCCGTCAATAATCTCGTCTATCAGCATGTATTGCTGCAGCGTGCCGTAACCTTCAACACCGATGGCGAACATCTCCACAGGTAGAGCGTCGGCGAGATGTGCGTAGTAGGTCATCTCGTCGGAGACGTCCACGGCGTGAGTGAATGAGTCCCCCACAACGAGCATTTTCTTCTTGTTACGGACGTCCAGGTCCCCAAACAGGCGGAAGCCCCGAGCGTCGGTGCTGACATTCGCGTCATAGGCCACGCCGGCCGCATCCCTGCGTTCACCAGCGAACCGGTAACCCGGCCTCGCTCGCCAGCCCAGCTTGTCGTCCAGCACAAGCGTCCGGGTAGCCTGTCCCTCGAGTGAGTACCCCCGATAGAGGTGATACGACCTGATCGCCAGTTCTCCGCCCGCAGCAAGCAGGGCCAGGGCGATGGCGATCGACAGCAGGCCGAGTAGAGTATCCCTTGCGAACTGGCGCATCGTGCGAATTAGGCTCGTGTAATTGCGCCCACTATAGCAAACGCACGCGCAGGGCCGGTGGCACGATCGTAGTACAAACGAGTGAATGCATCCCGGCTTGCTCCCCGGCCCGATTTCGGGGACAGTTTACCCATTGAGAAACCGGCCGAGTGTCCAATTTCCTTCGTATGCGCGCCCTGCACCACGTCGCTATCGTCTGCTCCGACCTGCAACGCAGCCAGGCCTTCTACCGTGAGGTCTTCGGCATGGACGTGCTGGTGGACTACGGTGCCACCGGTCCTTACGAGAAGCGGGACCGCCTGCTCGCGCTGGACAACGTCGCCAGCAGCGCGGTGTTGCTCGGCAACGACTGCCTGCGCCTCGAGTTGATCGAGTTTACGGCGCCCGTTGACGAGTCAAATTCGCAGCCCGCGATCAACCGCCTGGGCCTTTCCCACATTGCGGTACAGACCGAGGACATCGACGCAGACTACGCGCGCCTCACCAGGCTGGGTGTGCCCTGTAACTCGGAGCCGATCGACTTCGGCAAGGTGCGCGCGCTGTATGCGCGCGACCCCGACGGCAACACCATCGAGTGGCTGCAGTTGCAGTGAGCGTCGCGCCCGGTCGCGGAACCTGTAGACACGTTCGGTAACAGAGGCGCTTATGGCTGTTGTACTGCACCAGTTCCTGTTCTCCCACTTCAACGACAAGGCCCGCTGGGCGCTGCAGTTCAAGGGCGTCGAGTACGAGCGCGAGACCTACCTGCCCGGCCCCCACATGCCTGCCATTCGCAAGCTGACGGGGCAGACCTCGACCCCGGTGCTCGACTGGCACGGCAGCGTGATAGCGGGGTCAGCCAATATCATCGCCCACCTCGAGGAGGCGGTGCCGGCGCCGGCGCTGTACCCGCGGGACGACGAACAGCGCAGCACCGCGCTGGCACTGCAGCAGCGTTTCGACGCGGAGGTCGGTCCCGCCACCCGTACGGTGCTGTTCGAGGCGCTGGTCGAGGAGGGCGGTTACATGACCGGCATGTTCGGCGCCGACAAGCCGCTGTTGCAGCGCCTGGGCTACCGCGCCCTGTTCCCGTTCGCCAGGGGCATGATCAGGAAGGGCAACGATGTCACGCCGGAGTCAATCACCGCGCGCAAGCAGGTGACACTGGACGCGCTGGACGAGGTCGCGCGGGCGACGGAGGCGACCGGGTACCTGGTCGGCGACGCCTTCAGCGTCGCGGACCTCACCGCTGCGTGTTTTTTCGCACCGCTGGCGAATCCGGCGCATCCCGACATGGCGCGACCGGAGCCGGTGCCGGAGTCGGTGCAGGCGATACTGGCGCGCTATAGCGACCACCCCGCGATCGCGTGGACCAACCGTATGTACGCACTGCACCGGTCGTAAGTCGTGCTCCTGTACTGACGCCTCGCGCCGGGTGGCTTGCGAGTCCGGCCCGGCCCGCTTAGTCTTCAGGGACATTGGTTTGCCGCTGGACCGGGCTGCTTCGCCATGCGCCATGTCATTCGCTTCACCCGGCATGCAACCCGGGTTTTTGCCGCAATTCTCGTGCTGTTCGCGCTGGGCCTCGCGCTCATCCTGGTGCCGGTCGTGCCCGCGCCGCAATTCGAGGCGGCCAAGGGCGAAGTTCGCGATGTCGCGGTCACCGGTGACTGGCAGCTGGACGACAGCCGCATCCTCGAAATCAGCCTCGTATCCACCACCGGCCTCACCGTAGATCTCGCATTACGCATTCCACATGAGCGACTGACCGACCGGCCGTTGCTCCTCATGATTGCCGGACAGGAGACGGGTCGCAAAGCCGTGGAAGTGCTCCCCGACACGCGCGGCGTCGCGGTGGCGGCGCTGGGTTACCCCTTCGGCGTGATTCCCCACCGCGATGGGCTGGCCATGGCGCTGGCCTTGCCGCGCATCCAGCGCGGCATCCTCGACACGCCCGCCGGGGTGATGCTGGCCCTTGACCATCTGCTGGAGCGGGAGGACCTCGGCGCGGGCCGCGTGGAACTCGCGGGTATCAGCTTCGGTGCGTTCCTCGCGGCGATACCGACGGTGCTGGACGAGCGTATCGAGCGGCTGTGGCTGATACACGGCGCCGGCGAGCCGCGGGAGGTGATCGAGGCCGGGTTGCGCGAGCGTATTCCGCTTGCGCCGCTGCGCCACGCTATTGCCTGGCTGCTCGCGACCGCGGCGGGAGCGCATCACCTGACGCCGGAGCACTGGGTGGGAAGAGTGGCGCCGCGGCCGCTGATCGTGGTGAATGCGCTGGAGGATACCGCACTGCCGCCCGGGCCGGTCAGCGTACTACACGAGGCAGTTCGCGCGCCCGCCGAGGTGTTGTGGAGCCCGGGCGATCACGTCCACCCGAAACGGCCGGAGACGATCAACTTCATCACCGAACTGATGTTCACGCGCATGAGCCAGTAGCGCCCCCGGGCCGCCGACCCCGTCTTGCGACAGGCGTCAGGCCTGCGAGTGCGAGCGCAAGCAGCGCGATGGTCCCGGGCAGCGGCGTGGGCACGGGCGGCGGCGGGTCGGTCCTGAAATACGTACGGATACGCCGGGTCGGTACCGGGCTCCCGGTCGCATCGGTGAACGGTGTGGTCCAGTCATAGAGGAAGGAGGGGTTCGGCGGTGCGTCGGAAAAAAAGGCGACGTAGTTCTGGGGCTCTTCATCGTTCAGCGGCAGTAACACGTGCAGCATGTCGTCGCCGTTCCAGCCGTGGGTGAACTGCCCGCCCAGGCTGCCGTTGGGGAAGTCCGCGATGAAGATGCCGAACCAGTCGTTGTAGCCGAACAGGTTGTCGATATTGACCTGGAAGTCCTCGTGCACGGTGCGCGTACCGGTTGCACAGGGCGCCGGTGGCTGGGAGGCCGGGACGAAATTGTCGGCGTAGCCGGGCTCGCAGGGAAGCGCCTGTAACGCGGGGCTCCATTGGGTGCACGCAAGGAACAGCAGGGTTGCCATGTAGCGGTAGGCCATGCGGGTGTCCTCTTATCAGTGTGGCCGCGGATACCCGGATCGGGCTCGCCGTCTGCTGCGCGTATCTCACCGGGCAGCTCACAATATAGCAGCATTCCCCGCGTGCGCCCGTGGCGCGTTACCCGGCACGGACCACGGCGTCGCGGCTTTGATATCAACGGCCCGCAAAGGTACTGTTAATGAAAGTCCTGGAGTGCGTTGTGCGAGCTTCCCTGTTCCCGGTTATCCGGTTTCGCGGTGTACCCCCGGTGTCCGGGCGTTGACGGGCGTCTATCCAGCCGCCGTCGGGGCGCTTTGCGCCCTGCTGCTGGTCCTGCCCGGCCTGGCGCTGGCACCGCTGTTTGCACCGCGCCACGCGGCGGAACGGCTGGCCTTCAGTGTCGTGTTGTCGGCGCTACTGGGTTGTCTCGCCTTCTGGGCTTACCTGGCATCGCCACTGCTGGGCAAGGCCTGCACGCTGCTTGTCATGGCGGGCGCCGCGATCGCCGTTACCAGGCAGTGGCTGGGCGGCGACGACCAGTTGCGCAGCCGCGACCTGCGCACTGTGCTCTGCCTCTACCTGCTGGTGCCGGCGTTCTACTGCAGCGCGCTCAACCTGGCACCGTTCGCCGGCACGCAGGGCGAACTCGCCAACCAGTTCTTCTTCCCCCAGTGGAGTGACAACCTGTTCCAGGGCGCCGCCGCCGGGCGCCTGCTGCACGGCGAGCCGGTCCTCAACTTCAACGGCTGGAACCTCGCCGAAAGGCCGCCGTTGCAGGCGGGACTCATCCTGCTCACCGGCGCGGCCGTTGGGGGAGAGGCCTGGTGGCAGGGGCTGGGCGTCGCGGCCAACAGCGCCTGGGTGCTCGTGCTCGCCTACCTCGGTGTGCTCGTGGGCCTGGAGCGCCGCGCGATCGGACGCGTCCTGGTGCTGTGCGTCGCCGTGGGCTTCTTCTTTAACAGCAGCGTCTTCGTGTGGCCCAAGATGCTGGGCGGGGCGCTGGTCGTGTTGGGAGCGGCGCTGTGGTGGTACGCGGGTACCGGTGCGGGAATGCGCAACCGCCTGTTGCTCGGCACCGCCGCCTGGGGCTTGTCGTGGTTCGCCCACGGGGCGAGCGCCTTTGCGTTGTTGCTGGCGCTCGCGTGCGCGCTGCGGGTGGCGTGGTTGATGCTGCGGGCCCCGTCGCGCGGCCACTGGCTGACGGGTGGGTGCGTGGTGTTGGCGCTCGCCGTCGTGGTCGCCCCCTGGGAGTTCTACAAGCGCGCCTCCGGCGGCAACTCCGAGGTCTTGCTGAAGTACCACCTCGCCGGTGTGTATTACGCCGAGTACGGCACGCCGGCGCTACAGGTGATCCGCACTGCCTATGCCGGGAAGCCAGTGGACGAAATACTCGCGCGCAAGCTCAACAACCTCAGGCTGCTCGCCGTGCCGCTCGGCGATTACGGCGAAGGCGCGATCGAATGGCGGCGTCGCGACTACTATCACCTGTTGTTCGCGCTGGGCGTGCTGAATCTCGGGTGGCTGTTGTTGCCGGTGCGGCGCTGTAGCGCCCGGGCAGGGCGGGATACGCGCGACGGGCAGCCGGCGCTGGGGCCCCCCGCACTCTGGGCCGGCCTGGTCCTGTTGTTCTGGGTCCTCGTGGAGTTCGGGCCGACCGCGCGGGAGGCGCAGGCGTGGGTGGCGCAGGGCTTCAACCCGCCTGTCGCCATGACCATCCTGCACCAGGGGTCCTACGCGCCCGTACTGCTGCTCGCCTTCGTGGCGGCGGCGCTGTTGCAGACATTGCGCGGCCGCGCCTGGCAATTGGCACTGGCGCTGCATCTCGGGGTGTTCGCGTGGTGCTACCTGGTCACGCCGCCCTTGTCATTGCCGGCGGCTTCGTTCAACGCCGGTGCAGTGGTCGTGTGTGTGGTAAGTGGTGTCGGCCTGCTCGCGCTGGGCCTGGGTTACCGCCGGTCGCGCTGAGGGCCGGCGGTGCGGCTAGCGGCCGTCGATTTGCGCTTTGACCCTGTTGTACGCATCCCACATCGCGGGATTGGTATTGCCTTCCTCCTGCACGCCCTTGAAGCGAAACGGGGGCAGCTCGACCTGCGAAAAATCCAGCGGTTTGAGGAAGTCGATGTAGTCCTCGAGACGCAGCTCGGGATTGTACTCGCAGATCTCGCCACCGATCTGCTCGTAGTAGTCCAGGCACATCACGTAGTGGTCCTGCAGGTTTTCCACCGTGCGGCGGGGGAACTTCTTCTGCGCGGAGGCGATAAAGCCCGAGGGTTCGCGCAGGCAGAAGATCAGTCGCTCCGGCGGCCCCCACATGTTGACCAGCGTCTTGTATTCCTTTGGCCGCAGGGCCGCCTGCTTGTACACGAAATCGAGTTGGTCGCCGTCGCCGGAGTAGGCGTTGTCGATGATGTTGCGCGACACGTCACGCAACAGCCGCTCGTAGTCGAACTCGATGTGCTCGTGCGCGGGCAGGGCGCGCACCTCGCGCCAGGCCTCGATGCCGACGAGGAATTCACCGAGGCGCCAGTCGCCGGTCCACAATGTGGCGCAGGACTTGGCGAGGCGCGAGATGTACGTGGTGCCGCTGCGGGTGGAGCCGTACACGCACCACCAGCGGAGCTGCTTCTTTGCCGCGATCGCCTCGCGCGCGGCGCGTTCGCCGGGCGTCTTGCGCGCCATGCGCAGCAGGGTGCGCTTGGCACTGTCCGTGACTTCCTGCATCCGGGTTTTCGGCATGGGCTCGTGTCTGGCGAGTCGGGTCGTGATGACAACGCGTCCAGTCTAGCACGGCCTCTGCCCGCCCCGAGCCCATTGTCGACACACAGGCCGCGCGCGGCGCGGTTTGTGCGACCTGCCGCACATTGCGCGGCGGGCGAGGCGCTAGTCGAGGGCGCCGGCGGCGCGCAGCTGCGCGATACGCCCGGCGCTGTACCCGAGCTGCTGTTGCAGCACCTGCCCGGTGTGTTCACCCAGCAGGGGTGTTGGCGACGCGTAACCGCCCGCGTCGTTGTCGAGGCGATAGCCGTTGCGCTCGTAGTGAAATACGCCGGTCCGCGCGCGCTCCAGGGCGATGAAGTGTGCGCGCGCCGCCCACTGCTGTGCGTCCTCGAACAGGTCGCCGAAGTCCGCCACGGGCACCGCTTCCACGCCGGCGTCCTGCAGTTCGCATGCCAGTTGCTGTGCATCCCGTTGACGCGTGAAGTCCGCCAGCAGCGCTTCGATGGCGTCGTTGTCGCGCAGGCGCGCAGCCAGCGTGGGGTGGGCAGCCGCGTCGAGGCCCGCGACCTGCGCGAGTCGCCGCCACTCGTCGTCGCTCCAGCACGCGATGGCCAGCCAGCGCTCCTTGCCCGCGCACGGGAACACGCCGTGCGGCGAGGCCTCGGGGTGGCGGTTGCCGCGGCGCGGGGAGTCGGTGCCCGTCACCGCGTACTCGAGCAGCCAGGGCGCGAGGCAGTACGCGCCCGTTTCCACCTGCGCCAGGTCCAGGTGCAGCCCCTGTCCCGTGCGCCGGTGGTGCAGCAGGGCGGCCGCCAGCGCGGCGGCGGCGAAACGTGGCGAGAGCGAGTCGGTGATGGTGCCGTAGGGGCCGATGGGTTCGCGGTCCGGCCAACCGGTCAGGTGGTTGAAGCCGCACAGTGCGGCGCCCTGGCCGCCGAAACCGGGGTAGTCCCGGTGCGGGCCGGTCTGGCCGTTGAGGCAGGTCGACAACATGATGAGGTCGGGCTTGTCCGCCGCCATGCTCGCGTAATCCAGACCGTACTTGCGCATGGCGCTGGGTGCGAAGTTCTCGATCACCGCGTCGGCCCAGTGGCACAACGCCTTCGCAACGGCGATGCCCTCGTCGCAGCGCAGGTTCAGCGTGACGCTCAGCTTGCCCGGGTTCAGGGCATTGAACAGCGGCGAGCTCTCGAGACCTTGCGGCTCGCCGCGCGACATCACACGCAGGAAGTCCGGGTGCCGCGTGGACTCCACCTTGACCACGGTTGCACCCTGCTCCACGAAGTAGCGCCCGGCGATGGGACCGGCGGCGCCGGAGCCGAACTCCAGCAGCTTGAGCCCGTGCCAGGGCCTGCGCGCGGTCCGCGGCGCGGCGGCGACAGGGGGCCACCGCGGCACCGGTCCGGCGCCGAGCGCGGGTGGCGGCGACGGCACGGTGGTGCACGCCGTGCCCTGCGCGTCGCGCAGTATCGCGAAGCGTGCGGGCAGGGCGCCCACGCCGTCCAGTGTCGTGAAAAACTCGCGCGCCGCCAGTTGCTCCGCCGCGAGGACCTGGGCGGCGCCGTTGGCGGGCGCCAGCATGAGGTTGGTGGCGACCGCCAGGTTGTACAGCTCGGTCATGCCGTGCCGGCTGAAGTAGTCGGCCAGCGGTTGTTCGAGCGCGGCGAGTTCGCCCGCGTCCAGTGCGGCGGCGTCGAAGCGCAGCCAGTCGCGCCCGGCCCAGGCCGTTGTGTCGATGCCGTCCCTGTCCATCTCCCGCAGCAGGATGTCGAAGTTGTGCGCCCGCGCGGGGCCGCCGCGCAGGCCGAAGGAGACGTGGCCGTCGGCGCAGCGCCAGATCTCCCGCGTTGCCCCCAGCGCGGCGCCCATGCGCTGGCCGCGGCGCCCGGTGCTCGGGAACTGACCGGCGCCGCCCATGTTGGCGAGCATGACGACCTCGCTCATGGCGAGGTCCACGGTGCGCGGCGCGCCGCCGGCGAGCGCCGTGAGCAGCGCGAAGACCGCCTCGCTCGCGGCGTGTGCATAGGCCGCCGGCTCAGCGCAGCGCACCGGCGGCCGGTCGGGGCAGCCGGTGGCGAACAGGTTGCCGCCTGCGGCGAGCAGTCCGAGGTCGGAGGCGCGCCAGCGACTGCGCGGACCGTGTTGCCCGAAGGGCGTGGCCCTGAGCCAGACCGCGTGCGGCGCCATCGAGCGGTCCAATTCAAGTGCACCGGGAAAGCCGGGGGTTTCGATGACGAGGTGCGCGCCGGCCAGGAGTTCGTCCGTGGCCTCGCAGGCGCGATACTCGACACTGGTCTTGCCCGCGTTGCAGGCGAGGAAGCGCAGCGAGGTGCCGTTACCGGGATGCAGCGGCGCGCGTTTGCGCAGCGGGTCGCCGCCCGGTGGTTCCAGCTTGATCACCTGCGCGCCCAGATCGGCGAGTATGCGCCCGGCCATCGCCAGCGGCTCGCCGGCCATGTCGATGACACGCAGGCCTGTGAGCGGGGGCTCCGGCAAGACGGCCCTCAGGTCCCGCCTTCGACGAGGTAGTCACCGTAATTGACGCCCTCGATCTCCACGGCCCCGTCGCGCAGTCGCGCCAGGGCCTTTTCCACCAGCTTGCCGGTCTGGATCTTCTGGTTGCCGGTGAAGTCGAGGTCTTCCTCGGTGAACATCAGGATCTTGCGCGGCACCTTGTACGCCGAGAGCTTGTTCTTGAGGAAGGACGCCAGCGCCGCCTCGTCCAGCGTCTC
>JAUIEP010000175.1 GCA_030428835.1 Gammaproteobacteria bacterium
GATCTCGGGCTCTCCGAGCCCCAGGAAGCGGAGGATCTGCAACAGGTACGGCGTGTGGTTGTCCGCGTCCGTGCCCTTGTAGCTTCCGCCCCGCGTGGTGACCACGATGAGGCGCTTGTCGCCGAGCAGTCCGCGGGGGCCCTCGGAGGTGTACTCGAACGTCACGCCCGCCCTGGCGACATGGTCGAACCAGGCCTTGAGGCTCGACGGTATGCCGAAGTTGTACATCGGCGCCGTCAGTACCACGGCCTCGGCGGCGCGCAGTTCGTCGATCAATGTGTCGGACAGCTCGACGAGGGCCGCCTGCTCCCGGGTGCGTTCCCCGGGCGCGGTGCCGAATGCGGCGAACGTCGCGCCGTCGAGGTGCGGTATGGGCTGGGCGCTGAAATCGCGCCGGGTGAGCCGGGTCGCAAGGCCGGCCGCGATGCTGTCGGCCAACTGGGTGGATGTCCCGGCATCGCCGTGGATACTGCTGTTGATCTGTAAAACGTGCATGGTGTTGCCTCCTCAAGTGGCTGAATCAATTGACTGTGATCCCCATTTTATATCTATAAATAAGATTTAATATGGCCTATTATCGATCTTTATAATCGATATATTCGATATTTAGCGCGCCATGGATATCCCGAAAGTCAGTCTCGACCAGTGGCTCATCCTGCGCGCCGTGGGGGAGGAAGGCAGCTTCCAGGGCGCGGCGGACCGGCTGCTCAAGAGCCAGTCGACCGTCAGCTACGCGATCGCCCAGCTACAGGAAAAACTGGGCGTGCCCCTGTTCGAATACGCGGGGCGCCGGGCGCGGCTCACCGCGACGGGGGAACTGGTCCTGCGCCGCGCGTCGCAACTGGTCGACCAGGCCAACCGGCTGGAGCAGGTGGCCGCGGATCTCGCCCGCGGCTGGGAGCCGCAGATCAACATCGTGGTGGACGCGGTATTCCCGCGCGACGTGGTGCTGCGCGCCCTCGAGCGCTTCGCGCCGCTGTCCGGCGGCGCGCAGGTAGAGCTGTACACCGAGACGCTGTCCGGCACGCAGGAGTTGTTGATCAACCGCTCGGTATCACTCGGGATCTGCGGGATATTGCCCACGGGGTTTCTCGGCGAGGCGCTCATCGACATCAGGATGATCGCGGTGGCGCACCCCGGGCATCCGTTGTTCGCGCCCGGCACACCCATCGACGAGACCACGCTGGCGAGTCACCGCCAGTTAGTGGTGCGCGATTCCGGTTCCTACCGCAGGCTCAGTACAGGCTGGCTGGGCGCGGAACAGCGCTGGACGGTGGCCCACTTCGAGCAATCCCGGGAACTGGTAAAACGCGGCATCGGCTTCGCCTTCCTGCCGGAACACCTCATCGCCACGGAACTGCGGGCGGGCGAGCTGCGCCCGCTACCGCTGCTGCACGGCGGCGAGCGCAACGTGATGAGCAGCCTGGTCTACACCGATCGCGAAAACGCGGGGCCCGGCACGCGGGCCCTAGCGGAACTTATCGAAGCGGAGGCCCGGCAACAGCACTGACTGGTTGGGGGTCGCGGCCGGCATGTCACATCCCGTCGGCAACACCGGGTCGAGGCGATAGATAGCGCCCGTACCCAGTTCGGCCACGTACAACTCGCCATTCACATCCTCGCCGAACGTCGACACCGACCCCAGTTCCCCTGTCGGGATCACGACGCGATGCGTGGGATTGCCGGGGTCGCCACTGAGCGCGCGGATACTCGACTGGCAGAAGTCCGAGAAGAAGTACTGCCCCTGCAGGTGCACGGTGTTGCCGCGGTACACCCTGCCGCCCGTGATCGAGCAGCCCGAGGTCGCGTGCGAGTAGGCGTGCACCGGCGGCAGGTACGCGAGGTTACAGCCGTTCAGGTTGTAGGGTTCGAACCCCTCGTAGCAACGCCAACCGAGATTGAGCCCGCCGCTGCCGCCCGGCGGCAGGTAGTGGACCTCTTCATACGCGTTCTGGCCCACATCCGCGATCCACATCGCACCGTTGAGCGCGTCGAACGCAAAGCGCCACGGGTTGCGCACACCGAGGATATAGATCTCGTCGCAGCCGCCGCCACTGCCGTCCGCAAAGGCGTTGCCCGCGGGAATGCTGTAGTTCGTACCGCCGGAGATATCGCAGTCGGGACCCGTCGACGCGGTCGGCGCCGTATCGACATCGATGCGCAGTATCTTGCCGAGCAGCGCATCGGTGGCCTGGCCGTTGTTGAACGGGTCGCCGCCGGAGCCGCCGTCGCCCGAGGCAATATACAGGTAGCCGTCGGGGCCGAAGTGGATATCACCGCCGTTGTGGTTGCTGTAGGGCTGCGAGAACTCCAGCAACACCTGTTCGCTGGCGGGGTCGGCGATGTTCGCGTTCCCGGTTACGGTGAAACGGGACACGCGCGAGATGTCCGGCCCCGGGGCCGACCCGTTCGGATCGTGCGTGTAGTACACATAGAAATAGCCGTTGCTCGCGTAGTCCGGATGAAACGCCAGGCCGAGTAGTCCCTGTTCGCTGGCGGTGTCGTCCACGCGCGTTTCGATGTCCAGGAACGGCGTCGCGAGCACGGCGCCGCTAGACTGCACGATGCGAATCCGTCCCGGCTTCTCCACGACAAAGAGGCGGCTATCGCCGGCGTTCTCAATGGCCGCCGGGCTGCTAAAACCGGTGGCGAACAGGTTCGCCTCCAACTCGCCCATCGGCGGTGCGGGCGGATCGGGCGGCGGTTCGAAGCCGTTGATAATGGTGATGTTGTGGGACGTGGTGCCGATGCCGTCGCCGGACAGGCCGAGGCTGCCGTTCGTTGAGTTGCCCGCGGCAAACAGGGTGACATCGGTATCGTAGTTCGGCGCGGTGTAGCGAAAGACAAAGGTGGCGTAGCCGGGACCGAACGGCTTCGGCGCCGTGTGGGTCAGCTCGCCGTCGAGCAGGTGTGTATCGCTGTCATAGGGCGCGAGCGTGCCGTGCCCGTCGCCGACCGACAACCCGACACCGGCGGTGACCGCCGGGCCGCCGACCATGATGACGTAGAAGTCACTGGTGGTGCCGGCCTCCATGAGTTCCGGTCCCGCGATGCCCACCTGCGGGACGGCCGCGCCGTCCGGTGCATGGCATACCGTGCAGGTCGTGCCCGAGTTGGTCGCCGGGTCGCCGGAGAATCCGCTGCGCCCCCCGGCGCTCGCATTCGCCGTCGCGCTGCCCAATGCAAGGCAGAGCGAGAGCAGCACGCCGGCCAATGACATTGCCCCACCGCCGGCAGGCAGCACCCGTACCCCTTCTTTTGCACCCCGATACACTGACAATACCTCCGCCCACAGTCGCATCCTTCCAGTATAGCGCCCAGCCGACCTGCCCGAGCTGGCACAATTCACACGCCTGCTTCCGGGTCGATCGCCCGCAGCCCTTGCGGCGCGGGTTGTTTTACATGGCACTTGTCATGTATAAACCTAGGACGCCGTAATCAGCGGCATCCGGCGACCCCGCGGGCGCCGCTCACCCCCCTTGCTTCGGAGACCACCATGGGCGCGAATAATTCCGACACCATCACCATGGATACGACCCCCGTAGACACCTGGATCGGCGTGCCCCTGGGCGGCGGCCAGATGAAGGACCCGGTTGCTCCCAACGATATCCGGCGCTGGGCGCAGGGCATGCAGAACTCCAACCCGCTCTACTACGACGAGAGCGTTGCGCAGGCGCAGGACAGTCGCTTCGGCGAACTGGTCGCGCCGCAGTCCTTCGCGGTGTGCACCGACGACAGCCACGGCGCAGCACCGGCCATACAGGGCAACATCCCGGGCACCCACATGCTGTTCGGCGGCGACGAGTGGTGGTTCTACGGACCGCGTATCCGGCCGGGCGACAAGATCACGCGCTCGCGCATGCTGTTCGACTACAAACTCACGCAGACCGGCTTCGCGGGGCCCACGATGTTTTCCCGCGGCGACACGGAGTACGTCAACCAGAACGGCGAGTTCATCTGCAAGCAGCGCTCCACCTCCATCCGCTACCTCGCGGAGGAGGCGCGCAAGCGGCAGCAGTTCAGTGAGGAGAAGGATCCCACCTGGACAGAGGACCAGCTCATGGATGTCGAGCGGCGCAAGATGGAGTACTTCGCCCAGGTGAAAGCCCTCGGCAACCAGCGCAAGCTCAATGTACAACCGGGCGAGCAACTGCCCGAGCGCCTGATCGGCCCGCACACCATCGCGAGTTTCACCACCGAGTGGCGCGCCTATCCCTTTACCATCTGGCACACCTTCCGCCCGGACGGCCTGCCCTCGTCACTCTACGACGCCGGCTGGCTGCCCGAGATGTCGCGCGACTTCGACAAGGGCGACATCGACCCCACGCACCTCGACGGGCTGTACCACGGGCCGTCACGCGGACACGTGCAGCAGGAGTACGCACAGCTCATCGGCCTGCCGCGCGCCTACGGCTACGGCGCCTCGATGGGTGC
This sequence comes from Gammaproteobacteria bacterium, assembly GCA_030428835.1. Classification (GTDB taxonomy): domain Bacteria; phylum Pseudomonadota; class Gammaproteobacteria; order Pseudomonadales; family Halieaceae; genus Marimicrobium. Next base: position 4,435 of record JAUIEP010000175.1, read on the forward strand.
GTGGATCCTGGACTACATCGGCAACTGGGCGGGCGTGTGGAGCGACATCATCCACAGCAAGTTCTCCTACCGCACGCCGGCGATGACCGGCGACCTCACCCTGCTCAACGGCGAGGTAACCAACGTCAGGGAAGACCCGATGACGGGCCAGCCGCTGGCGGTGATACAGGTCACCATGTCCAACCAGGACGACGCGGTGCTCGCCACCGGCGGTGCGGAAGTGCGCCTGCCGACCGAGGACCTGCCGCGGTCGGAACGGCCTGGCTGAGGGGTGTGGTTTGATTTCCTCTCTGTGTAGTTCGCGGTGAATACCCCGTAGGGTCGAATTCATTCGACGCGGAGCCCGGCTCTCGATAACAGCCGGCGTCGCTATTGCGGGGTCATTGCCACGTCGAATAAATTCGACCCTACGACTACACCACCGCTGCCCAGGAACACCCATATTTCGTGAACTCCACGCTCCACATCGGCGCACGCTACATGCTGCTGTCCGCGCTCGGCTTCGCGCTGATGGCCGCCTGCGTGAAGCTCGTGGCAACCCACGGCATTCCATTCCTCGAGATCGTGGCGGCGCGCGCGCTCGTGTCCCTGCTCATCAGTTATCTCGATGTGCGCAGGAAAGGCCTGTCGCCCTGGGGCACCCATCGCCGGCTGCTGTTCGCGCGCGGGGCGGTGGGCGCCCTCGCGCTGTTTTGCGTGTACTACGCGGTCATCACCCTGCCGCTGGCCGAGGCGACCCTGCTGCAGTACACGCACCCGGTCTTCACCGCGTTACTCGCCCTGCTGCTGTTGCGGGAGAGCCTGCACGTATCGACGGTGGTGTCCATCGTGCTCAGCATCGCCGGCCTGTTTGTCATGGTGAATCCGGGACTCGTCGGCGGTGACGCCTCGACGCTGCCGCGGACCGGCGTCCTGGTCGCGCTGGCGGGCGCCTTCGGCAGCGCCGTCGCCTACGTGATCGTGCGGCGCCTGAGCACGCTCGAGGATGCCTCCGTCATCATTTTCTACTTCCCGCTGGTGGCGCTGCCGCTGTCCGCCGCGCTGCTGGGCGACAACTTCGTCATGCCGGACGCCGAGGCGCTCGTACTGCTACTGCTGGTGGGGGTGTTCACCCAGGTCGGGCAGGTCGGGCTCACACTGGCCATGCGCCACGAGACCGCGGGCAAGGCCGCCGCCTATTCCTACGTGCAGGTACTGTTCGCCACGCTCTTCGGCTGGCTGGTCTTCGCGGAGGTCCCGTCCGTCTGGACCTGGGCGGGCGGCGCACTGATCATCCTCGGCGCGCTGGCCAACCTTTACAGGCCTTCGTCCCCGCCGGGCAGTCCGGCATCGTCCGGGCCGGGCTGATCGCGCCGGATTAGTGTGATTGTGTTCCCATATCCCGTCCGCAGGGTGCCTCCAGGCCCCGGAAATCGATACAATTCCCACCAGATCAATAACTAAGCTCGCAAGCGATGCCAGGTGCCAGGATCATTCTCGGGCTCAGCGCTTACTACCACGACAGCGCGGCCGCACTGCTCGTTGACGGCGTCATCACCGCCGCCGCGCAGGAAGAGCGGTTCACACGCAAGAAACACGATCCCGGCTTCCCCGCCCACTCGATCACCTACTGCCTGGAAGAAGCCGGCATCACGCTTGCCGATGTCGACGAGGTGGTGTTCTACGACAAGCCGCTGGTGAAGTTTGAGCGGTTGCTGGAAACCTACCTGGCCTACGCACCGAACGGCATCCGGTCTTTCATCGCGGCGATGCCCGTCTGGCTGAAGGAGAAGCTCTACCTCAAGAGCACGCTCAAGCGCGAACTCGCGGAACTGGGCAACCTGAAGCGGCAGGAACTGCCGGCGCTGTTGTTCGCGGAGCACCACCAGTCCCACGCGGCCTCCGCATTCTTCCCCAGCCCCTTCGAGGAGGCCGCGGTCATGTGCCTGGACGGCGTGGGCGAATGGGCCACGACGACCGTCTGGAAAGGCAGCGGCAACAAACTGGAGGCACAGTGGGAGATCGACTTCCCGCACTCCCTGGGCCTGCTTTACTCCGCCTTTACCTACTACACCGGGTTCAAGGTGAATTCCGGCGAGTACAAACTCATGGGCCTCGCGCCCTACGGCGACCCGAAGTACGTCGACCTCATCACCGAGCACCTGATCGACCTGAAGGAGGACGGCACCTTCCGCCTCGACATGTCCTACTTCAACTACTGCACCGGCCTCACCATGACGAACAGCAAGTTCGACAAGCTGTTCGGCGGCCCCGCGCGCGAAGCCGAAAGCGACGTCACGCAGAAGGAAATGGACATCGCGGCCTCCATCCAGAAAGTTACCGAGGAGGTCGTGTTGCGCCTCGCGCGCACGGTGCGTGAGGAGACCGGCTGCAGGTACCTGTGCCTGGCCGGCGGCGTTGCACTGAACTGCGTCGCCAACGGCGAGTTGCTGCGCGCGAAGATCTTCGATGACCTGTGGATACAACCCGCGGCCGGCGATGCGGGCGGCGCGCTGGGAGCCGCGCTGGTCTCCTGGTACGAACGGCACGACAACCCGCGCACCGTTGAACCCCATGACAGTATGCGCGGCTCCTACCTCGGCCCCGACTTCGGGCGCAATGAAGCGCGCGTGCAACTGGATGCCGCCGGCGCCGTGTACAGGGAACTGGAGGACACGGAACTCATGCCCGAACTGGCGGACATACTCGCGGGCGAGAATGTCATCGGCTGGTTCCAGGGCCGGATGGAGTTCGGGCCGCGCGCACTGGGCGGCCGCTCGATCATCGGTGATCCGCGCTCCAAGAAGATGCAGTCGGTGATGAATCTCAAGATCAAGTACCGCGAATCCTTTCGCCCCTTCGCGCCCTCGGTATTGAGCGAGGACGTGAGCCATTATTTCGAGCAGGATTCCCCGAGTCCCTACATGTTGCTGGTGGCGCCCGTGGCGGAGGCCATCCGCTACCCGATGACCGAGGAACAGCAGCAACTGTTCGGTATCGAAAAACTGAATGTGCCGCGCTCCGAACTGCCCTCGATTACGCATGTGGATTACTCGGCGCGCATCCAGTCGGTGCACGAGCAAACCAACCCGCGCTACCACCGCCTCATTGCGTCCTTCAAGGAGAAAACCGGCTGCGGCGTGGTGGTAAACACCTCCTTCAACGTCCGCGGCGAACCGATCGTGTGCACGCCCACCGACGCCTACCGCTGCTTTATGCGCACGGAGATGGACTACCTCGTGGTCGGCAACTTCCTCATGGCCAAGCCGGATCAGCCGGAGGTGCCGGAAGACCACGAGTGGATGAAAGAATTCGAGTTGGACTGACCCATGGAGCCCGTGAGAACAGACATGACGCCGCAGGAACTGCGCAAGTTCGGTCTCGTCACGGCCGGGATGCTGGTGCTGTTCTTCGACATCCTCATCCCGTTGCTATGGGGCATCGCACTGCCCACGTGGCCGCTTATCGCCGCCTCGGTATTGATCCTGGCGGCATTGCTGCTACCGCGCGCACTCGGTCCCGTATACATCGTCTGGATGAAGTTTGCCAACGTGCTGGGCTGGATCAACACACGCATTATCCTCGGCGTGATTTTTTACCTGATCTTCGTTCCCGTGGGACTGATCGTACGCGCTGTGTCAGATCCGATGCGCAGGAAGTCCGACACCCAGGCGAATTCCTATCGCGAGGAATCGCGGCAACCCAAGATTGACAACATGGAGCGGCCCTACTGATGCTGGATCTGCTGGAAGACCTCTGGGGCTTCATGCGCGAGCGCAAGAAGTTCTGGCTGGCACCGATCATACTGGTTCTGTTGCTGCTCGGCGGACTGCTGGTATTTGCCCAGGGTTCCGCGGTGGCACCGTTCATCTATACTCTCTTCTAGGCCGCGCAAGCGGTTCCGGATAGACACGCGGCGCGGGCAGCAGTCCGCACCGCGCGTTTGCTTTTCGTTTCCCCCAGCGGCGGACTCGCCATGGCGCAAGCAGGCCACAGCAATACTGTACCCTTCCTCGTCGCCTGTACCGGGATCGCCACGTTCGCGGCGATGGATGGGCTGATGAAGGGACTCTCCATCGAAATGGGCGCCTACAACGCCATGTTGTGGCGCACCGCGATAGCGTTCGTCGCGATGTTGCCGGTATTCCTGTGGCGCCGCTCACCGTGGCCCGCGCAACAGGTGCTGCGGCTGCACGTATGGCGCGGGCTCGTGATCTCCGTCATGGCGGTGTTGTTCTTCCGGGGCCTGGCGCTCGTACCCCTGGCCGAAGCCATCGCGCTGTCGTTTATCGCGCCACTGATCGCGCTCTACCTCGCCGCCGCCATGCTCGGAGAGAAGATCAACAGCCGGGCGGTAGTCGCATCCGTCCTCGGCTTCGGCGGCGCCGTCGTCGTTATCAGCGGCAAGATCGCGGGCACTTACGAAGACGAGGTGCTGCTGGGCATAGCCGCCATTCTCGCCTCGGCCGTGCTCTACGCCTACAACCTGATCCTGCAGCGCCGGCAGGCGCTGTTGGCCGGGCCGGTCGAGATCGTCGTATTCCAGAGCGGCACGCTGGTGTGCGTCTACCTGCTGTTCGCACCCTGGTGGGCCGTGCTCCCGGGAGCGGAGCTGTTGCCCGCACTGTGCGGCGCCGCGGTATTCAGCGTCACCTCCATCCTGCTGCTGTCCTGGGCCTACGCGCGCGCAGAGGCCAGGGTGCTGTTGCCGGTGGAGTACACCGCGTTCGCCTGGGCCGCCCTGTTCGGCTGGCTCATCTACGCCGAGGCACTCACGTTGGTGACCGTGGCGGGAACCGCGCTGATCATCGCCGGTTGCCTCTTGGCCGCGCGCCAGCGGCCCGATAGAGTGGAACACGTCGAAACGACATCCGTCTAGGCCGACCAAAGGGCTCACCACATGCGACACGTACAGCGATTCCTCTGGTTCCTGGCACTGGTGGCCCTGCCGGTCGCGGGCGCCGAGGAGCACAACTACCTGATCGGCAGGGGCATGGCCGACATCACCGGGCCCGCGCTGG
>JAUIEP010000316.1 GCA_030428835.1 Gammaproteobacteria bacterium
CGCGCCTTGCCCCAGAGCTTGTCCCGCGCGGACAGGCGGCCCAGGGCAAGCAGCAGTTGCGCATCGTCCGGGTGGTCGGCGAGCCACTTCTCGGCCTGTGCCAGACGGTGCGCGCTGTCGTGCCCGTCGATGAGGCCGTACTCGCGGACCAGGTCGGGATGCCACTGGTGGCGCAGCGCTTTCTGCAGTGTCTTGTCGGCGGCGTCCACGTCGCCCGTGGCGGCCAGGCGGCGCACATAGGCGAGCAGCATGCCGCTGTCGTGGTGCAGGGACTGGGGCATGTCCTGCCAGGCGCTCTGCACGGTACTGGCCCCCGCGGCCGCGAGCCGTTCGCGGTGCACGCGGCGCTCCAGGGCGTGGTAGCCCTCCTCGTTGAGCGTCCTGTGCTTCTTCAGCGCGGGAAGCAGGCTGAACAACCCGTCCCAGTCCTGCAGCCCCTCGTAGGCGCGCGCCATGAGGGCGAGCGCGTGCGGGTGCCGGGTGGCGCCCGTGCTGCCGAGGGCCGCCAGCGCCTGCTGGTAATCGCCCTGGTTGACCTTGATCTCGGCGAGCGTGATCTCCACGGCGGCGGCCGCGTCGGGATAGGCGTCGCCCGCTTCGCGCAGGAACGCATGCATGCTGTCGTTGTCGCCGAGCTCGCCCGAGGCGCGGGCCGCCAGCAGGTAGTTGGCCAGCGGTACTTCCTGGTGCTGTGCGCCGCGCTGCAACTGGTTGCGCGCCTTCGACCAGTGCCCCTCGGTGAAGCTGACGAGCCCGCGGGCCGTCTGGCGCTGCGCCTCACGCACCTTGCGCGCGCCGAACCAGTTGGCCAGCGAGCGCTGACCGCTGAGCAGGCCGTAGACCAGGCGCAGGCCGTAAAAGACGACGCCCACGACGCCCAGCATCAGCAGGAGCCCCACCCACAGGCTGGTCTCCAGCGTGTAGTTGCCGTAGGTGACCAGGACGTAGCCCGGGTCGGTCTCGATCAGGGCGACGACACCGACCCCGAGCAGCAGGGCGAGTAACGTGATGGCAAACAAGGTACGCATGGCTTAGCGGCCGCCTCCCGCGTCGAGACGGCGCTCGATGTAGTCGTCCAGGGCATTCGCGGAGCGCGAGATATCCGGCAGTGGCACCGCGATACGCTCGCCGGCGAGCTGGCGCAGCTCGCGCGCCAGCGCCCGGGCGTTGACCTCGTCGGAGTCGATGAACTGGTCCACCCAGTACTGGGCGCGTTCGAGGCTCTCCGTGTACAGGGTCTGGTTGCCGGACAGCAGCGCGACCTGGGCCTGCTCCAGCAGCATCGTGAGGTTCTGCCGCACCAGCCCCTCCCACTGGGGGTCCATCAGCGCCTGCATCGGCACATCGCGGCGGCGGATGATGATGTACTCGGAGAGCTTGGCGAGCGCGGCGCGGTAGCCCTGCTGCAGGCGTTCCTGCCAGCTCTCGGCGGGCGCCTGGGCCGGGCCCTCGCCCTGCTCCGGCATGCGGAAGATCACGAGGTCGCTCGCCTGCTGGGACAGCGCGGCGATGCGCAGGTAGATGCCTTCTATATCGACGCCCGGAATGGCGCGCACGGCGGCGAGGTCGGACGCCACGGCGGCGCGCGCCTCGTGCAGGCCGGGGTCATCCAGTTCCTTCAGGACGGTATCGGCACTGGTCAAGAGGGCGCGGGCGGCGTCGGCGTCGCCGGCCATCAGCAGGCGCTGGTTGGCGAGGCGCAGCAGGTACTCGGCCTCGGCCAGCAGCCAGCCGTCGCGGTC
>JAUIEP010000013.1 GCA_030428835.1 Gammaproteobacteria bacterium
TGAACATCATGCGCGGCTGTTTCGGGGGTTGCACGTTCTGCTCCATCACGGAACACGAGGGGCGCATTATCCAGAACCGCTCGGAGGAGTCGGTCCTGCGCGAGATCGAGCGCATCCGCGATACCTCCCCCGCATTCACCGGCGTGATCTCGGACCTCGGGGGGCCCACGGCAAACATGTGGCGGCTCGCCTGCAAAAGCGCGGAGATCGAGGCCGCCTGCCGCAAGCTGAGCTGTGTCTTCCCCGGCATCTGCAAGAATCTCGAGACCGACCAGACACCCCTCGTGCAGCTCTACCGCAAAGCGCGCGAGGTACCCGGGGTCAAGAAGGTATTGATCGCTTCCGGCCTGCGCTACGACCTCGCGGTACAGACCCCAGAATACGTCAGGGAGCTGGTGACCCACCACGTCGGCGGCTACCTGAAGATCGCACCCGAGCACACGGAAGACGGCCCGCTGGACAAGATGATGAAGCCGGGTATCGGCAGCTATGAACGCTTTCGGCGACTCTTCGAAAAATACTCGAAAGAGGCGGGCAAGGAGCAATACCTGATCCCCTACTTCATCGCGGCCCATCCCGGCACTACCGACGAAGACATGCTCAACCTGGCGCTCTGGTTGAAGCGCAACCGGTTCCGCGCGGACCAGGTGCAGACCTTCTACCCATCGCCGATGGCAACAGCGACGGCGATGTACCACTCCGGCAGCAATCCCTTGCGGCCCGTACGTCGCGACGGCGAGGAACTGCCGCGCGTGCGCAGCCTCGGCCAGCGCCGCCTGCACAAGGCCTTCCTGCGCTACCACGATCCGGATAACTGGCCGGCGTTGCGCACCGCGCTCAAGAAGATGGGGCGCGCCGACCTGATCGGCAACGGCGAGCACCACCTCGTCCCCTCCCGGCAACCGCCGCGGCGCCACGCCAGGGTGCCCGCGGGAGACCGACCCTTCGCCACCCAGCACACACGGGCCGAGCAGCGCAAGCCGACCCGCGGCGGTCGCGGGCGGCGCTGAATCGTCTATACTGCCGGTCGCATCTTCTATCCCGCAAAACTGTACTGGAGACCCACGTGAAACTGTTGCAATCCCTGCTGCTTGCCACGAGCTGCCTCATCGCCAGCGCGACCATTGCCTCCGGCTCGCTCTCCGTCGGCGGCACCGTCCCGCCCCTCAAGATCGACGACCGGGGCGAAATTATCCTGCAGGGTGACGATGTGGACTACACACCCTGGGATTCCGGCCGGCTGCGCGACGGGGTCCACGTGGTGCAGTACATCGGTGCCACCATGGGCGACAAGGACAAGTTCAAGCCGCTCACCGACAGGATCGAACAGGAGTTCGAGCCCGGCAGCGTAACCGTGACAACGCTCATCAATATGGACGCCGCCCTCTGGGGAACCGGCGGGTTCGTGGCTGCCGAGATCAAGAAGAACAAGCAGGCCTATCCCCAGGCCATCATCGTCCTCGACGAGGACGGTATCGGCACGGATATCTGGGGCCTCGGCGAGGACGGCATCGCACTGCTGATCATCGACCGCGAGGGCGTGGTGCGCTACGTGGCCAAGGAGGGCCTGGACCAGAAAACACTCGCCGAATCGCTCGACCTCCTGCGCACCCAGGTGGGCGGATAGAACCCGCGCCGGAACAATTTTGTGCACTGACCCGTGAGGCCGCTTCGATTATCATAGCGCCCTCACGGAGTCCCTATGAACAAGAAAGTCCTGTACCCGGTCGTCGCGCTCCTGCTGGGCCTCGGCCTCGCGGTGGTTATAGGCAGCAACAAGCCTGAGCTCCACCCGGAACCGATCGAGCCCATGCCGACAGTGGTGCGGGTCGTGCCGGCCAAGGTGCACGCGGAGCACCTCACCGTGCGTTCCCAGGGTACCGTGCAGCCGCGCAGCCAGAGCGAACTGATCCCGGAAGTCACCGGTATCGTCAACTGGATATCCCCCTCGCTGGTCAGCGGCGGTGCCTTCCGCGCCGGCGACGTCCTGCTGCGTATCGACGACGCGGACTACCGCACACAACTGCAGCGCAGTGAGGCGGCGTTCAAGCGCGCCGGGGTCGAGCGGACCTTCGCCAAGGATGAACTGGACAGGCTCGTCAGCCTGTACGAGCGCCAGCTCGCGAGCCAGCAGCAGCTCGACAACGCGCGGCGCACCGCGAGCATCAGCGACGCCAACCTCGCCGAGGCCGAGGCCGCGCTCGAGCAGGCGCGCCGCGACCTCGATCGCACCGAGCTGAAAGCGCCCTTCGACGGCCTCGTGCGCAGCGAGCATGTTGACCTCGGCCAGTTCATTACCCGGGGCCAGAGTATCGGTACTATCTATGCCACGGACTACGTCGAGATAAGGCTGCCCATCTCGGCGGACCAGCTCGCCTATCTCGGCCTGCCCATCGCGACGCGCGGACTGATTCCCGACGAATTGCGGCCGCCGGTCACGATCGCCACCGATTTCGGTGACACACGGCTACTCTGGGACGGCGAGCTCACCCGCCTCGAAGCGGAGGTCGACGAGCGCTCCCGCATGGTCTACGGCGTTACACGCCTGCGCCTCGACGACGACAGCGAATCGCCGATCCTGCCAGTGGGCATGTTTGTCCAGGCGGAGATCCGCGGCGCATTGGTGGACAACGTTATCCGGCTGCCCCGCTCCGCGATGCGGGACCACAACCAGGTACTGGTGGTGGACGCCGAGAACAGGCTGCAGTTCCGGCAGGTCTCCCTGCTGCGCCTCGAACACGATGACATCCTGGTCAGCAAGGGACTCGAGGATGGCGAGCTTGTCTGCATTTCGCCCCTGCAGACCGTGGTCGAGGGCATGCACGTCGAACCGTTGCAGGAGTAGGCGCGAGACGATGCACAGACTTATCGACTGGTTCGTGCACAACCCGGTCGCCGCGAATCTCCTGATGATGATTCTGGTGGCCAGCGGCCTGCTCGCGCTGCCCAATATCCACCAGGAAGAGTTCCCCACCGTCGATGTCGACGCGGTGAATGTGCGCGTGCCCTATCTCGGGGCGGCACCGGAGGAGGTGGAGAGCGCCGTCTGCGTGCGCATCGAGGAGGCGGTGGAAGGCACGGAGGGCATCGATCGCATCACCTCGGAGGCCTCCGAGGGCTTCTGCAGCGTCACGCTCGAACTCGTGGCGGGCGTCGACAGGACCAAGGTAGCCAACGACATCAAGAGCAAGGTCGATGCCATCGACGCGTTTCCCGCCGAGACCGAGCAGCCGGTCACCGCCGAGATCACCATACTCGCCACCGTGCTGAACATCGCCGTCTCCGGCAAGGCGGACGAGCGCACCCTGAAGCTCATCGGCCAGCGCATGCGCGACGACATGGCCGCGCTGCCGGGCGTATCGCAGGTGGAGTTGCAGTTCGCCCGCCCCTACGAGATCTCCGTGGAAGTCTCGGAGCAGACGCTGCGGCGCCACGGCCTGACCCTCGAGGCCATCGGCCGCGCCATCGCACAGAGCTCGCTCAACATCCCGGGCGGCTCGGTCAATACGCGCGGCGGCGAAATCCTGCTGCGCACGAAGGGCCAGGCCTACAGCGGCCAGGAATTCGAGGATATCGTCGTGCTGACCCGCACCGACGGCACCAGCGTCACCCTGGGCGAGATCGCCACGGTCGTCGACGGCTTCGAGGAGAGCGACCTCCAGGCGCGCTTCGACGGTGACCCGGCGGTCTTCCTGAAGGTGTCGCGCGTCGGGGAAGAGGACATCATGAACATCGCCTCCCGGGTCAAGGACTACCTTGAGCAGGCGCGCCGGGAAGTGCCCGAGGGCATCGCGATCACTATCTGGCAGGACGAATCCCAGGACCTCGTGGACCGGCTCGATTCGCTCGTCAAGAACGCGCGCAGCGGCCTGGTGCTCGTGCTGCTGGCGCTGACCCTGTTCCTGCGCTTCCGGCTGGCGCTGTGGGTCGCGGCGGGCATCCCCGTCGCACTCCTCGGGACAATAGCCATGTTCCCACTGACGGGTATCTCGATCAGCACGGTATCCGTGATGGCCTTCATCCTCGTCCTGGGCATACTGGTCGATGACGCGATCGTCGTCGGTGAGCGCATCTACGCACACGAGCAGTCCGGCCTGCCGGGACCCGTGGCCGCATCCCGGGGCACGCACGAGGTCTCGCTGCCGGTATTCTTCGGCGTGCTAACGACCATGGCGACGTTCATTCCCGTCATCAACATTCCCGGCCCCATGGGCAGCTTCTACCAGCCCCTGGGCTACGCGGTGATCATCGCCCTCGCCTTCTCTATCCTCGAGTCCCAGTTGATCCTGCCGTGCCACCTGGCTCACCGCAGGGCGGAACGCACCAGGGGCGGCAACCGCGCGATGGACGCCTGGCTGTCGGTGCAGGAGCGCATCTCCGGCTCCCTCGAAATCGCGGCGACGAAGTATTACCAGCCCGCGGTCAATGCCGCACTGGAATGGCGTTACCTCACCCTCGCCCTCGGCGTCGTCGTGCTGGCGCTGGCAATCTCTCTGTTCGCGAGCGGGCGGATCCAGTTCCAGTTCTTTCCGGGCATCGAGGGCACCAACCTGTACGCGGCGCTCACGATGCCCGAGGGCACACCGGTGGAGGATACCGCGCGCGCCGTGCGGCAACTCGAAGGCGCCGCCGAGGCGCTGCGCGCCGAACTCGATGCCGACCATGCGACCGGCGAGGAAAGCATGATCAAGCACACGCTCGCCAGCATCGGCGCGTTCATTCCCAAGGGCAGCATCGGGTTTACCGCCAGCAGTGCGCAGAGCAACATCGCCGAGGTGGGTGTGGAGTTGAACCTGCCGCGCAACTATTCCGGTGTCTCGACGCAGACTTTCGCCGCCCGCTGGCGCGAACTCACAGGCGGCATCCCGGACGCGGTCGAACTGACCTTCACCTCCGAGGCCTTCGGTATCGGCGACGCGATTTCTTTCGAATTATTCGGGCGCGACTTCGACGAACTGCGTTCGATCGCGGCGGAGGTGCGCATCGCCCTCGGGACATTTCCCGGTGTAGTGGACGCCACCGACTCGTTCCGGGCGGGCAAGCAGGAGGTGCAACTGACGCTGTTGCCGGAAGCGCGACACCTCGGCATCACCCTGAACGACCTGGGGCAGCAGATCCGCCAGGCGTTTTACGGCTTCGAGGCGCAGCGCGTGCAACGCGGCAAGGACGATATCAGGGTCATGGTGCGCTACCCGGAAGACGAGCGCCACTCCCTCGGCGACCTGGAAAACATGCGCATCCGGACCGCGGACGGCACGGAGGTACCCTTTTCCAGCGTCGCGCGCGCGGAGCTCGCCCGCGGTTACACCACGATCCGCCGCGTCGACGGCAACCGCGTGGTCACCGTGACGGCAGACGTCGATCGCAGCATCAACACACCCGAAACCGTCATCGAGGCCATACAGGCCAACATCATGCCGGACGCCCTCAGCCGCCACCCCGGGGTGACCTACGCCCTGTCCGGGGAGGCGGAGGAACGCACCGAGTCGATGGGGGCACTGCTCAGCACCAGCGCACTGGCGCTGCTGATCATTTTCGCGTTGCTCGCCATCCCCCTCCAATCCTACCTGCAGCCGCTGGTCATCATGAGCGTGATACCGTTCGGCATGGTCGGTGCCATCCTGGGGCACCTGATCATGGGAATGGACCTGGTCTTTTTCTCGCTGCTGGGGATAGTTGCCCTCGCGGGCGTGGTCGTGAACTCAAGTTTGGTACTGGTGGACAACATCAACCGGCAGCGGGCGGCCGGCAAGCCACTCGAATGGGCGGTGAGCCACGCGGGCACGCAGCGGTTCCGCCCGATCATACTGACGAGCATCACGACATTCCTCGGACTGACGCCGATCATGCTCGACACCACCATTTCGACCCACATCTTCCGTCCCATGGCCATTTCCCTGGCCTACGGGGTGCTGGTCGGCACGGTGATCACCCTCTTCCTGGTCCCCTGCCTGTACCTCGTGCTGGAGGATTTCCAGCGCTTGCGGGGTCGGCCGGACCCGCACCTGGCGAGCGGGGACGACAGCGCCGGCGCGCCCGTCGCAACCGGCGCCTCATAGAGATTGGCAATTGGCTGCTTTGAATTAATTGATTTGTCATCGCCATCCACGTGTACTAATTTACTAGCATCCGCTCACTGGGCGGTGTCGACACTCAACAGTACACAACAGTCAGTAAGGTAAGGAGAGGACACATGTCACTCAAAGGTAGTCAGACTGAACAGAATCTGAAGGACGCGTTCGCGGGCGAGTCCCAGGCCAACAGGCGCTATCTGTATTTCGCCGCCAAGGCCGATGTGGAGGGCTACAACGACGTCGCAGCCGTGTTCCGCTCCACCGCCGAGGGCGAGACCGGCCACGCGCACGGCCACCTCGAGTACCTCGAAGAGACCGGTGACCCGGCTACCGGCCTGCCGATCGGCAGCACGTCCGACAACCTCAAGGCGGCGATTGCCGGTGAGACCCACGAGTACACCGACATGTACCCGGGCATGGCCAAGACGGCTCGCGACGAGAATTTCGACGAGATCGCCGACTGGATGGAAACGCTGGCCAAGGCCGAGCGCAGCCACGCCAACCGCTTCCAGAAAGCCCTGGACTCCCTCGACGACTGATCGTCACCCGGCCGGCCCGCCGGGCCGGCCAACTACCATCCACTACCAGCGCCTGATGTAATTCCGGGGGACGAAACCGTGAGAGAAGGAAGCCTGGAGGCACCCACCCGCCACCCACTGGACTGGCGCTCCGACACGTTCTGGGATCGCGAGGATCTCGAGCGGGAACTGGAGCGGGTCTACGACATCTGCCACGGCTGCCGTCGCTGTGTCAGCCTGTGCGAGTCCTTCCCCACCCTATTCGACCTGGTCGACGAATCCGAGACCATGGAGGTGGACGGGGTCGCCAAGGCCGACTACCAGAAGGTCGCGGACCAGTGCTACCTGTGCGACCTGTGTTACATGACCAAGTGTCCCTACGTGCCGCCGCACGAGTGGAATGTCGACTTCCCCCACCTCATGCTGCGCGCCAAGGCCGTGAAGTTCCGCGAGGGGGGCGCACGCACGCGGGACAGGCTGCTCACCAGTACGGACACCGTCTTCAAGGCCGCCTCCATCCCTCTGGTCGACGTCACCATCAACGCCCTCAACGGCAATGCCGGCGTGCGCAAGGTGATAGAGAAGGTCACCGGCATCCATCACGAGGCCCCTGTTCCCAGGTTCCACAGCCGCACCCTGCGCAAGCAGGTAAAGCCCTTGCTGCGACCGGCGCAGCCGACGCGCGTCGGGGAGACCTCGGGCAAGGTCGCGCTGTACGCCACCTGTTACGGCAACTACAGCAACCCCGATATCGGGGCGGATTTCGTCAAGGTGTTCCAGCACAACGGCATGCACATCGACGTGATCGAGAAGGAGGCCTGCTGCGGCATGCCGAAGCTCGAACTCGGGGATCTCGACGCGGTCGACCGCCTGAAACAGGCCAATATTCCGCTGCTCGCAAAACTGGTGGACGACGGCTACGACCTCATCGCGCCGATCCCGTCCTGCGTACTCATGTACAAGCAGGAACTGCCGCTCATGTACCCGGACGACGCCGATGTAGCCAAGGTACAGGCGGCGTTTTACGACCCCTTCGAGTACCTGTGGCTGCGCCACAAGGGCGACGCGCTGGATACCGGGTTTACGTCGGAGCTGGGCAGCGTCGCTTACCAGGCGGCCTGTCACCAGCGGGTCCAGAACATCGGGCCCAAGACCCGCGATGTCCTCAGCCTCGTGCCCGGCACGGAGGTGACGGTGCTGGAGCGCTGCTCCGGCCACGACGGCACCTACGCGGTCAAGGCCGAGACCCATGACAAGGCAGTGAAGATTGCGCGCCCCGTGGTGCGCAAGATCGACCAGCAGGCGCCCGCCCACTTCACCAGCGACTGCCCCATGGCGGGCACCCACCTCGCGAACCTCGCGGACAGCGTCGAAGCGGCGGAGCATCCCATGACGCTGCTGCGCAAAGCCTACGGACTGGAGTAATCATGATGAAGCCCCTCGACCGCGCCGACCTGTGGTCACTGGAAGAATACGCCGAACAGCGCCCCGCGTTCCGCAGCCGGGTGATGGAGCACAAGAAGAACCGGCAGGTGGCCCTGGGTGAGAATGCCCGCCTGTATTTCGAGGACAGGCTGACCATCCACTACCAGATACAGGAAATGCTGCGCATCGAGAAAGTATTCGAGGCGGCCGGCATCGTGGAGGAACTGGACGCCTATAACCCGCTTATCCCAGACGGCAGCAACTGGAAAGCGACCTTCATGCTCGAGTATGCGGACCCCGTGGAGCGCGAGGCGGCACTGGCCAGGCTGGTCGGGGTGGAGGATCGCGTCTGGTTGCGGGTGCAGGACTGCGAGACGATCTACCCGATCGCGGACGAGGACCTGGAACGCGACAACGCGCAGAAAACCTCCTCCGTCCACTTCCTGCGTTTCGAACTGACGCCGAGTATGGTTCGCGCCGTGCATGCCGGAGCAGGCATCCAGGCGGGCATCGATCACCCCGAGTACAGCATTGGCCCCGTCGAGCTGGACGAGGGGGTGCGGCAGTCGCTGGCCGCAGACCTGGACTCAGTCGCCCTCAACTAGCATCGCGCCGGCGCTTGGTGCGTGCCGTGGCGATCGCCTCCAGCGGGTTGTCCGGCCACGGGTGCTTCGGGTAGCGCCCCTTCATCTCGCGCCGCACCTCGTCATAGCCGTTCTGCCAGAAGCCCGCGAGGTCCTGCGTCACCTGCACGGGCCGCTGCGCCGGCGACAACAGGTGCAGCAGCAGGGCGACCCGCCCCTGGGCAATCGTGGGGGTCTCCACGCAGCCGAACATCTCCTGTAGCTTGACCGCCAGGACCGGCGGATCCTGCGTGTAGTCGATAGCGATGCTGGAACCGGATGGCACGGCCAGCTTCTCGGGGGCCAGTCGCTCCAGCTCCAGCGGCAGCGGCCAGGGCAGGAGCGCGCGCAGGATGGCGCCGAGATCCAGCCGGCGAAAGTCCTCCAGCCGCTGCACGTCGCGCAGGTATGGCCCGAGCCAGGACTCCAGGTCCTTGAGCAGCGCGGCATCGGAGAGGTCCGGCCAGGGGTTGTCCTGGCTGTCCGCGAACACGCGGTGCATCAGTGCCACTCGCGCGCGCCACTGGTGTAGTTGCGGTGTCCAGGGCAGCAGTCCCAGTCCCTTTTTGCGCACCAGCCCGAGCAGCGCGTCCTGCCGCGCCTGCTCCGGCACGCTCGCGAGGGTCGCTGTCTTGAGCTGCAGGCTGCCGATGTAGCTGCGTCGCTCCGCGATGAAACGATCGAAGCGATAATCCCACTCCACGTGATCCTGTTCCACGACCAGCGATGACAGGATATCCGCGAAACACTCGGGATTCAGCGGTACGGCGGAATAGATGCGGTCCTCGGCCTGCCCCACCTGCCCGCCGACCTCCGCGACCGCGAGCCAGGCGGTGCCTGCCAGCGGATCGTCGCGGGACAACAGCGCGGCGCGGCCGCTGCTCAGTTGATAGCGTGTGCCGTCGCCACCCGGGCGGCGCTGCGCGATACGGTCCGGGTATGCGCTGGCCAGCAAGACGCCAAGGACATCCTCGCCCGCGACGTGGAGTGCAAATTTGCGCGGCTTGTGCACCTCCGTCGCCTGGGCGGCGTACCGCGCCGACAGGTCCCAGGTCCGCTTGTACCAGCCCTGGTATTGTTCGGGGCACGGCGCCTCACCCATGAGCACCGCGATGGCGGAGCGTATGTCGGCGCCGCCAGTACCGATGGGATTGCGCTCCGCCAGGATCGCCGCGACCAGGCACGCACGCTCGATGGCGTGGATGTCGCAGCCCAGCAGCAGCATGTGCGCGAGTCGCGGGTGCAGGGGCATCTGCGCGAGGCGCACCCCGTGCGGTGTGAGTTGGCATTTGCCCGCGTCATTGCGGAAAGCGGCGCCACAGCGTTCGAGGACAGACAGGGCCTGCTCCCACGCCGCGGCCGGCGGCGCGTCCAGCCAGGACAGCTCGGCGGGATCCGCGGCCCCCCAGGACAGCAACTGCAGGGCGAGGGGTGCAAGGTCGGCCTGGAGAATCTCCGGGGTGCCCTTCTGCACCAGGCGCTCATGCTGCTGCTCGTTCCAGAGGCGGTAGCACTTGCCGGGGGCGGTGCGCCCCGCCCTGCCCGCGCGCTGCTCCGCCGAGGACCGCGATATGCGCCGGGTCGTGAGCCGCGTCGTGGCGGTACCCGGGTCGAACAGCGGCTCGCGCGCCAGGCCGGAATCCACCACCACGGTGACCCCGTCGATCGTCAGGCTGGTCTCTGCGACATTGGTGGCTAGCACTACCTTGCGCCGGCCCGCGGGCGCGGGTTCGATCGCGCGCTGCTGCCGCGCCAGGGACAGGCTGCCGTACAGCGGCAGCACATCGACGTCGCTAACGTCCAGCCCCGGCAGCAAGCTGCCCAGTTCCCGTGCCACATTGCGGATCTCACGCTGTCCGGGGAGGAACGCGAGCACACTGCCGCGGTTCTCGCGCAACGCCCTCACGACAGCCTGCGCCACCGCCGGTTCGATCGCGTCGCGCAGGCGCCGCGGGCCGAGGTAGGTGACATCCACCGGGTACTGGCGCCCCTGTGAAGACAGCACGGGCGCGCCGCCAAGCAGCGCGGAAACCGCCTCTTCGTCCAGCGTTGCGGACATGACGAGCAGCTTCAGCGGCTCGCTGTCACGAAACAGGCGGCGGCCGGCGAGACACAGCGCCAGGCAGAGATCGGAATCGAGGTTGCGCTCGTGGAATTCGTCGAAAATCACGAGACCCACCTCGTCGAGGCTGGGATCGCGCTGCAGGATACGCGTCAGGATACCCTCGGTGATGACCTCGATCCGGGTTCGCTCGCTGACACAGCTCTCGAGGCGAATCCTGTAGCCGACTGTCTCGCCCACTTTCTCGCCCAGCATGGCAGCCATACGATGCGCCGCATTGCGGGCCGCAACCCGACGCGGCTCGAGCAGGAGAATCTTCCGTCCCGCAAGCCAGGGGGCCCGCAGCAGTTCCAGCGGCACGACCGTGGTCTTACCGGCGCCGGGGGGCGCCTGCAGCACAGCCTCATCGCGCTCATCCAGGGTGCGGATGAGCGGCGCGATGATCTCGTGGACAGGCAGCGAGGCGGGTGGGTCAGCTGACATGGCGACATCTTAACGGAGGCCGCCGCCGCGCGCCATGCATCGCCCTGACCAGCCGGGGGCAGGCGCGCTTGTTCCGGGCATCCGGCCTGTTAAGCTATGGCAAAATCGTGGAGATAACCAATGGCGCTTCTGGTACTGGGTGTTCTGCTGTTCGCTGGGGTGCACTTCATCCCGTCCCTCGCCCCCGGCATCAAGGCGGCCTGGGTGGGCAAGCTCGGCGAGAACGGCTTCAAGGGCGTTTTTTCCCTGCTGTTGCTGGCGTCTTTCGGCCTCATGATCTTCGGCTGGCGCAACACCACCGTGTCGCCGCTGCTCTACGCGCCGCCGCTGGCCCTGCACGTGCCGGCACTGATGCTGGTGGCACTGGGCTTCCTGGTCATGGTCGCCGCCAACCGCAACTCGCGTATCCGACGGTTCATCCGCCACCCCCAACTCACGGGCGTGGCAATGTGGGGCGTGGCGCACCTGCTGCTCAATGGCGACCAGCGCAGCGTGATCCTGTTCGGCGGCATCACGCTGTGGGCAATCGGGGAGATGTTCGCCATCAACCGCCGCGACGGCGTCTGGGTGAAGGAGGCACCGCCCGGTTGGGGCGCCGAGGTCGTGACAGTCCTGATCGCGGCGGTCGTCGTGGGCGTGCTGGTGAGCATACATCCCCTGCTCAGCGGCGTGCCTGTCTGGTGAGCGGCGCGCCCAACCCCTGCACAGCGACAATGCGGCAACTACAGCAGGCGTCCCGCTCCGCCGCCAGCGCCTGGTAGGCGTCGCCGCCGTAAAAGGCATCCATCGACTCCAGCGAGGGGAACTCCACCAGGATCAGCCGGCCCGGCTCATAATCACCGGCGTAGACACGAAACTCACCACCGCGGGCGAGGTAGCGCGCTCCCGCCGCCTGCAACAGCGGCCCGATTTTGCGTTGGTAGGCAAGAAATTCGGCGATGTCGTGAACAACGACATCCTGAATGGCGTAGGCGGCCATCGCCCGCTCCGCTGACGGCTTCTTGTCCGGGTTACGTTACGGTATCGCGGGCGAGTGGGTTTTGCTCTGTATCAAGGATTGGCGGAAATCTCGAGCGCAGCAGCTTTATAGGAGAAGCGGGTGTCCAGTTTACCGGGCCAGGCCTTGCCGCCTACCTCGACATAGGGGTAAACGAAGTAATTCAACGGCGCTTGTTCACTGGCCGGGGACACCACCAGGTCACGGCCTGTGGTGAAGTGGATTCGATCAGCGGGGTGTGTGCCATAGTAGAGTTCCCTGTGCTGCGGCGCCTTGGCCGCCTCCGAGGCGTCGATGGGGACCCAGCCCTCCTCCGGCAGGTAAAACTGGACCCAGCAGTGGTAGCCGCCGATCGTGCCCGCCTCGCGACTTTCGGGTACCGGGAACCCGATCTCGAAACGCGCCGGGATTCCCTCGGTGCGCGCAAGCGAGATAAACAGGGCGTGAAAATCCGTACAGTTGCCATAGCGCTCGCTGCAGGCCCAGAAGGTGTCCCCGTTGCCCCACCCCTTGCCGACCTTCTTGTACTCCACATTCGACACGATCCAGTCGTAGATGGCGCGTGCGGTGTCCGGGAGCGAGTCGCTGGCACGGCTGGCGTGGATCTCCTCGAGTATCGGGTTGAGCACCTCATGACCCACGGGAACCAGGCGGTTCTCGCCGAGGTAGTTCGCGGCCAGCGCGGCTTCTTGTTCGTCGGCTCCGCCACGAGTGACCAGTGACCTGGCCACCGTCCAGGTCAGCTCCGCGGTGATGGGGCTGGCATCCCCTGCGGGCCGATGCAGATGGTAAAAGGCGTTGCCGTGAGTGCTCTCGGTGCCGCGCTCCAGCGGAAAAGCCGCGGTGGCGCGCTCACCGATGATACGCTGTCCCACCTGTTCGGTGGGTACGGGAATGTAAATATCAACAGCCTGTTCCGTGGGCAGTTCCGTCGGCAGAATACTGTAGGTGAATTCAAACACCCTCTCATCGGCGCTGGCCGCCTGGAGCATGCAGGCGTACACACCCACCACGAACACAAGGAAACGCATCATCACTGGATAGACCTTTCAGGCTGGCTGTTGCGCGGGATTATTCCAAATCGTGGCAGCGGCCGCCACCACTCAAGGGTAGCGCAATCCCACACACTCCTCGGTGTATTGCCACAACCCCGCCGCCGCCTGCATATCCGCGGCCCACGGCTTGGCCTTCGCAACACGACAATCGACGAAGTACTCCCCGCTTGTCCCGGCCACCTCCTGGCTGCAGGCGAGGTAGATTGATGTGCGTGCGCCTTTCTCAGGCGTGCGGAAGAACGGGCGGAGCAGCAGCGGCAGGATTCGGCCCAGCAGGCCGTTCTGGGTACCGAGGCCCGTGGAGACCGCGCCGGGATGGAGGCAGTTGACCGTCACGCCGGACCCCTCCAGCCGGCGCGCCAGTTCGCGCGTGAACAGGATATTCGCCAGCTTGGAACGACCGTAGACATTGAACGTACTGTATCGCTGCGTGGACTGGATGTCGTCAAAGCCCATATCGCGGACGAAGGCGTGCGCATCGGACGCCACATTGACGATACGCCCGCGTTCCGCGCCCTGCACCAGCGGCAATAGCAGGCCGGTCAGCAGAAACGGTGCGAAGTGATTCACGGCGAGCGTCTCCTCGAAGCCGTCGGGCGTTTCGCGCCGCGACGTGTTGATGACACCGGCATTGTTCAGCAGGACGTCGATAGGGGCGCCCGATGCCAGCAACTCGCCCGCGGCGGCACGCACGCTGTCGAGGGACGCGAGATCGACCCGCACGACCTTCGGCTGCCACCCGGTGTCCGCGGCGATGTCAGCGCAGAGCGCATCCGCCTTCTCCGGGCTGCGGCAGAGCAGTGTCAACGCCGCTCCCCGACGCGCGATCTCCAGCGCGGACGCGCGCCCGATGCCCGTCGTCGCACCCGTGATTACCACGTGCCTGCCCTGCATACCGTCCGTCATCGACCGCTCTCCCTTTGCATTACCTTGCCAGCCGCCCTATTCCGCCATCACCCTGGCCAGCCGCTCCGGCCGCCGCCAGGTATTGCCCAACAGCCGCCACAGGTACAGTAGCGCCAATACGATAATCATGGCAACGAACACCCACCAGGACGATACCGGGTCCAGGCGGTAGACCACGATCACGAGGTACTGCACCAGTAGCATGAGCCAGTGCACCGAGATCGACGTGATCATGATCCAGCGAGTATCGCCACCGCCGCGCAGCGCGCCGCCGCTGATCAGGATGGTCGCATCGGCCAGCATGTAGGTCACGAGGCCGAGCATCATGATCGAGGCCAGTTCACGTATTGTCGCGAAGTCCGCCTCACCAGTGTTGAACAGGTCCACGAGCGGGAGCCTGAAGATCAGGAACAACACGGCGAGCGTACCGGAGTAAGCAAAGGCGATAAGGAACCCCGAGGCGATGACCTCGTTGGCCCGCCGCATATCACCGGCGCCGACGAAGCGACCGATCAGGCTCATCACGCCGATGTTGAGTCCGATCATCGGCACGAAGGACAGCATGTCCCAGTTGAACACGATCGCCATCGCCGCACCCTGCGCAACACCATAGGACTGGAACAGCAACAGGAACAGGTTGAAACTCGCCGTGTTCATGAAGGACTCGAGGCCCGAAGGCATACCGAGCCGCAAATAGCGCCGCATGATGCCGGCATCGAAGCGCCTGGAGCCCGCCACGTTGAACTGGTCGGCATGCTCCCGCGACAGGTAGAAAAACAGGAAAACGCCGATGGCGCAGATGGTCGCGATGATCGTGCCCAGGGCCGCCCCGACGATACCCAGGGCCGGCAGCCCGAACTTGCCGAATACCAACACCCAGGTAAGCGGGATATTCAGGCCGGTGCCGACGAGGTCCGCCGCCATGACGACCCGGGTGCGGCCGATTCCCGCGAAATACGACGCGAGGCAGGCCTTCAACAGGTGGAAGGTGCAACCGATCATCAGCACGGAAAAATAGGCCTGTTCCAGCGGCACCTGTGCCGCGTCGTGCCCGAGGTATTCGAAAGCCGCCGGCCCCTGCCAGGCGATAAGCAGCAACAATGGCGTGCTGGCCAACGTGATCAGCACGCCCTGTGTCGTTACCCGGGGGCATTTCTCGTACTCACCGGCGCCGTAATACTGCGCCACGATGGCGTTGCCGTAGCTGACCAGGCCCATGAACAGGGACATGCAGAAGAAGGACGCGACACCGCCGCCCAGTGCTGCGGCGATATGCGCGGCGTCCAGGAACGACATAAACAGGCGGTCCGTAAACACCATGACCGCGAAGGCGCCCTGCGACACCACGATCGGCAGCGACAACCTCAGCAGTTCGCGCAGCGTGGACGGTGATAACCAGGCCATGGCGGCAAGCCCCGGCGGAAAAATGCGGCAATGATATAGATCGACTGGCCCGCTGTCTCGGGCAAAGAGTGTGAACAGCTGTGGACGCGGCGAACTCAGCCGCGGGCGGTGCGTCCGGACAGCTTGAAGAAGGCGTGCTCAACGTACGCGAAGACGAAGGCCGCGCCGCTGTACAGGTAATAGACCTGGTGGAAGAGCAGGGCCGCGCAGGCGAAGAGCGGGCCATGCCCGCGATTGAAAAACCGGGCGATGCGCCAGTTAGCGGCAACCATGACCCCCGTGGCGACCAGCAACCACAAGGGCTGCAGCAGCCCGGCCGACACTGCCAGGATACACAGCGCGAACAGACCGGCCACCAGGGCCCTCGCCTGTTCCGTTGCGCCGACATTGAGGTCGTTGGGGATCCCCTCCCCGGCCTGGATGATCAGGCGACTCCACGGAATCGCCCGCCGGAATATCTCCGTGTGCAACAGGTTGCCGAATCGCCAGACCTTGAGGTGCGTGCACTGCACCTCGCGTTTCAGGCGCAACTGCCCGCCCGCGGCCAGCAGGCGATGCCCCAGTTCGATGTCCTCGATCGAGGGATACTTGTACCGCTGTATGTCGAATCCGCCTATGGCCAGGAAGGCATCCTTGCGCACGGCGCCACAGCCCGACCAGAACGTGGAGGCCTCCTCTCGCGCATGCTGGTGATAGTAGTGATGCACCAGGTTCTTGTACTGGGAAAAAAAATTACGCGCCGGCGGCCTGTCGTCGTAGGAGCCGAAGACCGCTACCACGCCCGGCTCCTCGAACGCGCGCGCCATGTTCGCCGCGGCATCGTCGTGCACGACGACATCCGCGTCCACAAACCAGAGAATCTCACCGACAGCGTCACCCGCCGCCACGTTGCGGGCGCCGCCGGGGCCGAGGCGACCGCCGGAATCGATGACCCGGGCGCCGAACCCCTCGGCCATGGAGACCGTGTGATCGGTAGACCCATCGTCCACGACGATGACCTCGAGGATATCGCCACGTTGCTGCATGGCGACGAGGGGCGGCAGGCTTCTCGCAATGAAATCGACACCGTTATACACCGGCATGATGACGCTGATTGCCGCGCTCACTGGTGGCAGCTCCCCTGCGCGCCGCGACCACCGAGGCAGCGGTCCGCCATGGCCTCCAGGTGGCCCAGGGTCAGGCGCGCGGCCCTCTCCCAGGTGAAGGTCTGCGCCCGCGCCAGGGCGTTGTTCGCCAGTTCGTCGCGCAGTTCCCGGTCCGTCACCATGCGGGTGATCGCGGCGGCGATCGAGTCGGCGTCGAACGGGTCGAAGTACACGCCGGCGTCGCCCACCACCTCGGGCAGCGAACCACGGTCGCTCGACAACACCGGCGTGCCACAGGCCATGGCCTCGATCGCCGGGAGGCCGAAGCCCTCGGAATAGGACGGCATCGCTACCGCCAGCGCTGAACTGTACAGGGCCACCAGGTCCTCATCGGAAACATAATTGGAGAAATGCACCCGCTCCTTGAGTTCGGGGTTCGCCGCAACCCGCTCGGCGAGACTGCCGTAGTTGGAATGAAAACCGGCACCGCGGAAGTCGCCAATGAGGCCGAGTTGCACATCCCCCAGCGCACCGGACTGCAATGACTGTTCAAACCCGTCGAGCAGGCCATGCAGGTTCTTGTGCGGCGCGAGACCGCCGACGAAGATGATGAGCGGCTTGTCCAGCGGCAGGTTCGCGCGCTGCCGGGCCTCCCTCTGGCGCTGTGCGTCGCCCACCCGCTCGAATCCGGGGCTGGGTGCGCAACTGGTGATGTCGATGCGACCGGCGTCCGCGCCAATGTACTCGACGATCTCGTCGCGCGCCGCCCTGGACAGCGTCATCAAACGGTCGCTGGACCAGACCGCGGCCTTCATCTTGACGGTCCAGAAGAGCCGGCTGCGCCAGTTGGGAAAGATGAGTTCGGGGTAGTGTTCCGCGATCGCGTCCATGACCGTCACCATGGTGGGCAGGCGTCGCGGCACCGGATACCAGGAGTACACGGCGGGAAAATACATGATGTCGAGCGGCTGCGCGGCCACCGCGCGGTACAGGCGCAGCATGTCGAACGGGGAGCGGTTGCTGTCGGCCACCGCCGCCTCGGTGGTGGGCCGGGAGGCGCTGGCAGCGACCACCCGCACATTCGGCAGCGCACAGACGGCATCCGGCAGCGGCTGGTCCACGACGAGGTGATAGGTATGCCCGGCGGGCAGCTTGAACAGCGCGGTGAGAAGCTCGCGGGTGAATCGCCCGAACCCGCGATTGTTCCACCAGCAAGTGGCATCAATGCCAATGTTCACACGTCGTACCCTTGTATTTTTATCGATGCCGCCCGGCGCCCCGCCGGCGCGTCGCTTCGGGGTAAGGCGCCAGCGGGCTCAGCTGACCTCTTCTTCAACCCTGTAGAAGTCGCGCTGCGGATCTTTCGAGGTCTTGATCTCGTGGTACTCGGGCTCGGTATTGACATCCATGTAATCCACATCGTAACCGAGGATCTTGCGGCCGAGCAGGAGACCCATCTCGATGGAGTGGTCCGCATTGTTGTAGCGGTGCGTTCCACCGCGCCCCACGATATGCAGGCCTTCAAACTGGCCGAGGTAGTCATTGATCCGGGCGATCTTGTCGCCGTACTCGAGGTCGTAGACCGGGTAGGCCTGCAGGGAGCGCACGATCGCAAAGTCGATGACTTCGGAGGCATCGATGAAGCCGAGTTTCTGCTCCAGGTCTTCCACGCAACGCTTCCCGACTTCCTCGTCGGTCATCTGCCAGATATGGTCACCCTTGGTGCAGAAGCATTCGAGCACCAGCGACGTGGTGGACTGGTCGGGCACCATCGCCTTGCTCCAGTTCTTCGGTTCGTGCAGGCGCCCGAAGAGGATGTCTTCGTCCTGCACGTACAACCACGTGTCGATTGATACCCGGTCTTTCTTCAGGATGACGTTTACAGTGATCAGGTCGCGGAAGGTCAGGCTGCGCGCCGCGTCGATAACATCCTGCGAGGGTGCGGGCTCCATGATCCGGGGCAACACGCCGAGCGGGATGGTAGACACGACCTTGGTCGCGTCGACCGTCTTTTTCTCACCGTTTGCGCCCTGGTAGGTCACCGCGAAGTCGTTGGGCCCGTTATACTTGATATGTGTGATGTTGGATTCGAGTAAAATCTCGTTTTCGGCACTCGCCTCGACGATATCTTCCGCCATGCGTTGCGGAATCCGCACATAGCCGTCCCGGGGGTACATGAATTCCTCGATCAGGCTCTCGTTGTCCGACTTGGTCTTGAGCAGCGACTCCTGGATTACCGTCCAGATCGACAGGCCCGCGCTGCGCTGGGAGACCCAGTCCGCCGAGAGCTTGTCACAGGGCAGCCCCCAGACCTTCTCGCTGTAGCGGCGGAAAAACATGTCGTACAGCTTGTTGCCGAACTGCGCAACGTAGGCGTCCTTCATGTTGTTGATGCGTTTGTTGAACACCGAGTACTGCAGGGCGGACAACAGGTAAGTGATACCCGCCTGAGCAATAGTGAAGATACCCGCATTCTTGATAACGTTGAGAATACTGATCGGGTAGGTGTAGTACCCCCCATCGTAGTAAATGCGGCTGATACGCTCGACCCACACAATCTCGTCTTTCATGAGTCGGCGGAACCAGGCGTTCAGGTCCTCGTTCTTGGTGAACCAGCGGTGGCCGCCGAGGTCGAACTTGTAGCCGTTGTGTTCGTTGGTGTTGCACAGGCCGCCGACGAAATCGTTGCGGTCGAGTACGGTGACTTTTACACCGCTGACACTGAGTTCGTGCCCCGTGGCAAGGCCGGCCGGGCCGGCTCCCATGATTACTACATGTTCTTTCTTATTCATATCATCCATGGCGTCAAGCCTACTTGTGACGGACTTCCACGATCTTGTTGTAAACCGCCGCCAACAGGAGCGAGGCCACAAAAACGAAGACGAATAGTTCGAGGCCCCCGACGAGGCCACCGAAAATACTCACGGTGTAGCCGGGGATATAGTTGGCGAGAAGCGCAGCGTGGACACTCTCGGCCGCGGTGCCACGAATCACGAGCCACGCGGTGGAACAAAACAGGCCCAGCCCCGCCACCGCGCCCACGGCGAGACCCAGGCTCACCCCGTGCAGGCGCAGGATGGTCGGTTTCAAAACGGGGTTGTCGGACGGCTGAGTGCTGAGCAGGATATCCGCGATACGCGTGCCGAGCACCCTGCCGTACAGGCGATAGCTGAGTGAACTGATGAGCCCTACGTAGACGAATGCCCAGAATGCACCAACCCACGCGCCACTGGCGGTCACAGAGTAACCAGGGAAAAAGACGGCCAGCAGGCCGAGGTAGTTGCCCGAGTCAGCACCCCACTTCGCGATGGACATATGGGTTGCGAAGTAAATGACAATGGCCGACAGCGTGCCTCCTGTCAGCCCGAGCATCAGGGAGTTGAATCGAATCGCCGCTCTGAGGAGTTTCAGGTTTACCGGATTGAGCTTGTGGTTTGCCGACTGCATCTGTTGATAGTTCCCCATCGTCCCTGCAACCTCAATCAGCCAGTTCTGCGGAACTGATGAGCATCACACCCAGCGCCACGTAGTGCGCGATATTCCAGTAAACGGCCGCGGCGAAACCGGCGATGGCCCCGCCGAGAAAACCATACACCGCACCGACCAGCGTACCGCCCCAGCTCACGCTGTAGCCTGGCAGGTAATCCGCCAATGCACTTAAGTGCGGGCCAACCGGGTAGTCTTCAGGTACGGTCTGCAGCAGCAGGATGGCAGTCGCAAGAAATAACAGCAGGGCCCCGAGGATACCCACGGCAATACTCAGCGCGGGGACATCCATCTTGGCAAACACGGCGGAAAGAATTTCATGATCTTTCACGGGGCGATTCATTGCGAGCCGGGCCTCCCCTTTTTTATTGAACGCTACTGTAGTATAAAAAGTGCTCATTGGCGAACTCGTGGCTGCCGTTACGGGCGTCCTCGCCGGGGACTTTCGACCGGCTTCTTCCGGTCCCCGCGAGCACACCCTTCTCAGCGATGGCGCCATTCTAACAACATAAAATGACGCTTTTTACAGCTGCTCGGCCGCGGTAAGCAAATTACCAATAAATCTGTGAATCAGGTCACGATTGGCCTGACCAACCCGGTGCGCGGCCTTTCAAGGGTACAATGACAATGCCAGACGAGCCCCGGAATCCCTACGTTTCAAACCGCGCCCGCTACTACGCCCTGGTCGTCCTGACCATTGTCTACGCCTTCAATTTTATCGATCGCCAACTGCTGGCGATCCTGCAGGAATCGGTGAAGGCGGAACTCGATCTGAGCGACGGCCAGCTCGGTCTGCTGGCGGGCTTTGCCTTCGCACTGTTCTACGTCACCGCCGGCATACCCATCGCGCGCTTTGCCGATCGCTCCAACAGACGCAACATTGTCGCGGCGGCCGTGTTCATCTGGAGTTTCATGACCGCGATCAGCGGCTTCGTGCAGAACTACACGCAACTGTTGCTCGCAAGGATCGGCGTCGGCATTGGCGAGGCCGGCGGCAGCCCGCCGTCACACTCCATCATCTCGGACATCTTCCCACCGGAGAAACGCGCGAGCGCCCTGGGTTTCTACTCGATGGGAGTGAGCTTCGGCATTCTGTTCGGCTTCCTGTTCGGCGGCTGGCTCAACGAGTATTTCGGTTGGCGTACAGCATTCCTCGTGGTGGGAGCGCCGGGGATCCTGCTGGCGTTCGTCGTGCGCTGGACACTGGCGGAACCCATTCGCGGGGTCGCGGACAACCAGACCGTGGTCGAGGACGCGCCACCTTTCATGCAGGTATTGCGCACGCTCTGGCAGCGACGCTCCTTCAGGCATATGGCATTCGGCGCGGCGCTCAACGCGTTCTGCGGTTACAGCATCTCCGGCTGGACGGCCTCTTTCATGATTCGCACCCACGGCATGAGCACAGGTGAGCTCGGCACGTGGCTGGCGCTGATTACCGGTCTTGGCGGCGCGATCGGCGTCTTCTTTGGCGGCATGCTCGCGGATGCGCTCGCACCGAAGGACAAGCGCTGGTACATGTGGGTGCCAACCATCGCCGGCGCGCTGATGGTGCCGTTCATCGCGCTGGTGTACGTGGTGCCCGGAGCCTACACGGCGCTGCTGTTGGCGGTGGTGCCCGGCGTGCTCTCCAACGTCTACCTCGGCAACACGATCGCGACCACGCACAACCTGGTGAGCCTGCGCTCCAGGGCGCTCTCCTCGGCTATTCTCTTCCTGATCCTCAATATCATCGGACTGGGAATGGGTCCGACGTTCATCGGCATGTTGAGCGATGCGCTGCAGCCGCAGTACGCGGATGACTCGCTGCGCTGGGCGATGTTCTATGTCCTGCCCGCGGTCATGGCCTGGTCGACGCTGCACTTCTTCCTTGCAGCGCGACACCTGCCCGGCGACCTGGCAGCCGCTAGCAAATAGCTCCGATACCGACGGCCTCACGCACCTTTGCCATGAGCGGCACGCTGTACTCGCGGGCTCGCTCGGCACCCTTGCGCAATACCGACTCGATGTGCGCCGGGTCGTCCATGAGTTCGTTGTAGCGCTCGCGGGCTTCGCCTATCTCTGCATTGATGAGTTCGAACAGCTGCTTCTTCGCCTCGCCCCAGGCGATACCGTTCTCGAACTCGGCACGCATGCGCGCCGTCTCGGCGTCATCTGCGAAGGCGGCCCATATCTGGAAAACCGTTGAATCATCAGGGTCCTTGGGTTCGCCGGGTTCCAGCAGGTTGGTCTTGATCTTGTTAATGGCCTTGCGCAGCTGCTTCTCGCCGGAAAACAGGGGGATCGTGTTGTTGTAGCTCTTGCTCATCTTGCGGCCGTCCAGCCCCTGCAGCACCGCCACGTCATCGGACACCTCCGCTTCGGGTAACACAAAGACCTCGGCAAAATTGTGGTTGAAACGCTGGCCGATATCCCGCGCCATCTCGACATGCTGGATCTGGTCCCTGCCGACGGGGATGCGCTGCGCGTTGAACATGAGGATGTCCGCGGCCATGAGTACAGGGTAGGAAAACAGCCCCATCGTCACGGCAAAGTCGGGGTCCTCGCCCGCCTCCTCGTTCGCCTGCACCGCCGCCTTGTAGGCATGCGCGCGATTCATCAGGCCCTTGGCGGCGTTACAGCAAAGCACCCAGGTAAGCTGGGTGATTTCCGGGATGTCGGACTGGCGATAAAACAGCGCCCGGTCGGTATCGAGGCCGAGTGCGAGCCAGGTGGCGGCGATCTCCTTGCTGGATCGCCGCACCAGTTCCGGGTCCTGCGCCTTGATCAGCGCGTGGTAATCGGCGAGGAAAAAAAAGGACTCGACGCTATCGCTCCGCGACGCCGCGATGGACGGCCGGATGGCACCGACATAATTACCCAGGTGCGGCGTTCCCGTCGTGGTGATGCCGGTGAGTACTCGCTGTTTGGCCATGGTGTCCCGCTTGCCGTCAAAGGGCGCCAATGATACTTGGTTAGCCGCCGGGATGCCTAGCCCGCGCAGCGGGTGAACAGCGTGCGGTAGCGCGCCTCGAGTGCGGGCACTTCAAAGGCGGCGAGGCTCGGCTGCACGGCCGTCCCCTCGACGATGGCCTGCCAGGTGGCGGCAATGCGTTGCGCTGCGGCACGCGCCTCCTTCCCCGGGTCCCCCGGCAGCGATGCGTAGCGATACGCCTCGGGGTAGATTTCCGGGTAGGCGAGCCGGTCCGGCACCACGGGGCACGCGCCGCGCTGCACGGCCTCCATGACGGCGAGGCCCTGGAACTCCTGCCGCGCCGTCGAGAGCACGATATCCGCGCGCGCGAGTTGTGCCAGATAATCTGACCTGCCCTCGAGGTAACCGAACTGGACCAGCCTGTGGCCGAAGGATGCGCGTATGGTGGCGAACGCCTCGGGGGTCTGCCGGTACTGCTGGCCGGTGACTGCCAGTTCGTAGGGCAGCTCGCGCTGCTCCAGGTCGCCGAGGATGGCGAGCAGCAGGTCGCCGCCCTTGTCGTACTCGAGCCTGCCCAGCCACTGCAGGCGCAGCGGCCCCGGCTCGCGCTCACCGCGCCGATCATCGGCGGGACACAGGGGCACCGGCAGGACCTGGCTTTTACCGCGCAGCGTGTCCACGACACCCGCCGGCACGTAATCGGGAAGCCTGCGCAGTAGATCCCGCGTGCCCGCCAGGAACGAATCGAGGTTGTACCGCGAGTTGAAGAGCAGGAGGTCGGCCGCGAGCGCGGTATAAAGGCTGGTGACCTGCAACTCGACGATGCCCTGCTGCCCTTCCCGGCCGGGATAGGCGAACTGGTTTTCATGGAAATACACGGCGCTCGGCAGGCGCGCCAGGTGCGGCACGAGTCCGCGCAACGTGGCGAGGTCCACCGTGGAAGTTGCCAGCAACAGGTCGTAGTCGCGCTGCAGGACCTCGCGTTCGGCCCCCGCCCAATAGAGGGCGTTGCCGCGTGCGCGCCAGTTGAAATGTCGCGGCGGCAGCTCCAGCACCTCGAACTGCCAGTCCGCCAGCATGGCGCACAATGTCTGCCGCCACTGGCGGTGGCTGCCGGCGGCGTAGGCACTGAGCAGCAGGACGCGCACGCCGCGCTCAGGCGCCGAAGAGCGGCCCCGGGTAAGCGTAGAAACGCTGTAACACCCGCGCCAGGTTGGCCGCGTCCGCGGCGCCCGCGAGCTCGCGAATCGAGTGCATGGCGAAGGTGGGCACGCCGATATCGAGGGTGCGGATGCCCGTGACGCCGGCGGTGATCGGCCCGATGGTACTGCCACACGCCATATCGCTGCGGACCACGAAGCTCTGCACGGGCACGTCTTCCTGCGCCGCGATCAGCCGGAACAGGCCGCTGGTCTCGCTATTGCTCGCGTAGCGCTGGCTGGCATTCACCTTGATGACCGGACCGCTGTTCAGCAGCGGGCCATGGTTATCATCGTGCTTGTCGGCGTAGTTGGGGTGCACACCGTGGGCATTGTCGGCCGATATCATCATGGAGCGCTCGACCAGCGCGGCAAAACCCGCCTCGTCCGCGCCGAGGCGCCGCAGCACGGACAGCAGGAAAGGGCCCTGCGCACCGGAAGCGGACATACTGCCGACCTCCTCGTGGTCATTGCACACCAGCAGTGCGTTGGCGCCGCCGCCCGCGGCCAGCAGGGCCTGCAGCCCCGTGTAGCAGCTCAACAGGTTGTCCAGCCGTGCAGCGGCGATGAACTCGCGCCTGAGGCCCACGAGGGCCGCCGGCTGGGTATCATAGAAACACAGCTCCCAGTCGAGTACGGCCGCGGGGTCAGCGCCGGGCTGTTCACTGCGAATGCGATCCAGTAATAACGCGTTGATGTCCGGCGCCTCGCCCTCGCCTACCTGCGCGAGCACGGGCACCGTATGCAGTTGCGCATTGACGCTGCGCTCGTTGTTCGCCTCGCGGTCGAGGTGAATCGCGAGGCTGGGAATGACCGCGATGGGGTCGCGGAAGTCCACCAGCGCGGTTCGCAGCCCGCCCGCGCCGTCGCGGTAGCTGACGCGTCCGGCGAGAGAGAGGTCGCGGTCGAACCACGGGTTGAGCAGAGCCCCACCGTAGACCTGCACGCCGAGCTGCCAGTAGCCCTTGCGGGTCAGCGTCGGCGCGGGCTTCAACATGAGGCACGGGCTGTCAGTGTGCGCGCCCACCATGCGGAAACCGTCGGTGGGGGACCCGGCGGATGCCAGGGTGAAGGCGATCAGCGAACTGTCGTTGCGCGTGATGAAATAGCGTCCCCCGGGAGCCAACTGCCAGGGCTGGTCGTCCGCCAGGCGACGGAAACCCGCCCCCTCGAGTTCCTGTACCAGCCCGCGCACCGCGTGAAAAGGCGTCGTCGCCCGGCCGAGATATTCGAGAAGCCCCGCATTGAAACTGTCTGTGTCCATTATTGCTCCACTTTATTGTCGCCCGCGGCGCGCGCCCGCATCCTCGCGTACAGGCTGGACGTGTCCCAGCGGCCGCCGCCCATCCGCTGCACATCGGCGTAAAAATTGTCGACCAGTTCCGTAACCGGCAGTTCCACACCCGCCGCGCGCGCCTGTTCGAGAACCATGCCGAGATCCTTGCGCATCCAGTCCACCGCGAAGCCATGCGCGTAGTGGCCCTCGATCATCGTCCCGTGGCGATTGTCCATCTGCCAGGACTGCGCCGCGCCCTTGCTGATGACATCCACCACCGCCGCGCGGTCCAGCCCGACCCCGTCGGCGAATGCGAGGCCCTCCGCGAGCCCCTGCAGCACCCCCGCGATGCAGATCTGGTTGACCATTTTCGTCAATTGGCCGGCACCGGGCCCGCCCATGCGCCGGGTACAGCGGGCATAGACGTCGAGAACCGGCTGCGCACGATTGAAATCGCCCTCGTCGCCCCCGACCATGATCGTGAGCGCGCCGTTTTCAGCACCCGCCTGCCCCCCGGAGACTGGCGCATCGAGGAAACCGACCCCGCGACGGCCCGCCATGGCGTGCAGTTCACGCGCCAGCCCCGCCGACGCCGTGGTGTGATCGACCAGTAACGCGCCCGCGGCAAGGCCCGACAGGGCGCCGTCCGCACCCTCTATAACACTGCGCACATCGTCGTCGTTGCCCACGCAGACGCAGACCAGGTCCGCACCCCGGGCCGCGGCCGCGGGAGTGGCTGCCGCGGTGCCGCCATACTGGTTGCACCAGTCCTCGGCGCGCGCGGCAGTGCGGTTGAATACGGTCACGCTGTAGCCTGCCTGTTGCAGGTGCCCGGCCATGGGGAAACCCATGACGCCGAGGCCGACAAAGCCGATTCTCACTACTTATATACCTCCAGGCGGCGCCGGTGGTGGCGCAATGGTCACACGAGCCAGATTACAACGAGCACCAGCGCCAGCCCAAGCCGGTAATAGACAAAGGGCATGAGCCCCACGCGGTCAAGCAGGCGCAGGAAGGCCGCGATACACAGGTACGCGGCAACGCCGGAAATGAGCATCCCGAGGCCGAGTGCGAGCCAGTCCACAGGCGCCTGCTCCCGGAGCAGGCGCGCGAGCAACAGCATGCCTGCGCTCGCGATGATCGGAATGGACAGCAGGAACGAAAACCGCGCCGCGGCCTGTCGCGACAGACCCAGCAGGAGCGCCGCGGTGATGGTGACACCCGAGCGCGATACGCCGGGTATCGGCGCCAGGGCCTGGGCGAGCCCGATGCACAACGCGACAGGCAGCGTCAGCGAACGCGGTGCAAGCCGACCGGCGCGCCGATCCGCCAGCCCCAGCAGGACGCCGAAAACCGCCGTGGTTGCCGCGATCACGGGGAGGGTCCTCAGGTGCGTTTCAATGAAGTCACCGCCGTACAGTCCGACCAGGCCCGCCGGTATCGTTGCCAGGCCGAGGTACCATACCAGCACGCTGTCTTCCGTCTGCCCGCGACCGGCGAGACTGCCGAACCAGGCCGTCGCCATCGTCGCGAGATCGGACCGGTAATAGAGCAGCACGGCACTCAGCGTGCCGACATGCACCGCCACGTCGAAGGCGAGCCCCTGGTCCGGCCAACCCAGCACCATCGCCGGGATCACCAGGTGCGCGGAGCTGGAAATCGGCAGGAATTCGGTCAAACCCTGGACCAGTGCGAGGACGATGACCTGGAACAGATCGATCACCCGGCGCCGCCCTGGTCAGCCAGTTTTTTCCAACTGATCTCATCGCGCACATATACCGGGCGGATAGCGGTGGGCGACTGTGTATGCCCCGAACGAAACCCCGCCAGCGCCAGTGCCGCGACATCACGCGCCTCGGGCAACATTTGCGCCTGGGACGCGGCGACTCGCGCCCGAATCTCCGCGGGGAACTCATCGAGATAGAGGCAGCCGCTGCCGACGGCTCGCAACGGGCCGGCATACTCAAAAACGTGGGCGCCGGGCGCCAACGCCCAGGGCCCCTCGCCCAGCCGCGCCATACCGTTCTCATAGGTATAAATGGCGCTGTAGACCTCGTTGATGCGCGCGTCGAGCGTACACAGGACGGTATCGGAGGCAGCGACGGCGCCGCTGCGCAATGCGGTCTGGGCAAGCGCGGCGAGCGTGGGCACGGCGACGACGGGAAGTCCCGTACTGAACGCGAGGCCCTGCGCGAGGCTGGCGGCGATGCGCAGGCCCGTAAAAGAGCCCGGCCCACTGCCGTAAGCGAGTCCCGTCACACCCGCGGCCAGGAGATCGCCGCCGGGCACCAGCTCACGCAACATGCCGAACACCCGCTGGCTGTGACGCCGGGGAATGACCTCGTGCCGCTGGCGGACGCCCTCATCGTCCAGTAGCGCCAGGGAGCAGGCATCCGTGGCGGTTTCGATCGCCAGGATTCTTGTCACGCCGAGACCGCGCGGACAGCGGTGCGAGATACCGAAAGCATAATCAACCTGATACTGTGAACGCCGCTGATTATCACACAAGGGAAGGCCGCGGGCACACCGCGGGAACTGGTCAAAGTGAACGAGACGCCGACCCTGCAGGTAAACGAGATTACCGCGATCATTCTCGCGGGAGGGGCCGGCCGTCGCGCCGGCGGCAGGGACAAGGGGCTGGTCGAGTGGTCCGGCAAACCGCTGGTGGCGCACGTGGCCGACCGACTGCGTGCGCAATGCCGCACGCTCCTCATTTCATGCAATCGCAACCAGGAAAGCTACGCCCGCTTCGGCAGTGTCGTCGAGGACCGGTTGACGGGATACCAGGGACCGCTGGCTGGCCTGCACGGTGCGGCGCCCCACATCCTCACAGGCTACACACTGGTCTGCCCGTGCGACGTCCCGCGCGTCCCGCGCACTCTCGCCACCCGCCTCGCACCCGCGCTGCTCACCTCGGGTTTGCCTGTCGCCTACGTGCGCGATGCGGCTCAGGAGCACTATCTTTGTGCACTGCTGCGTTCGGACTGCCTTGCGACGCTGTCCGGGTTCCTGGAGGGTGGAGGACGCGCGGTCCGCGAGTGGTATGGGCAGGTGGGGAGTATCGCCGTCGACATTCACGACGCGGGAGATGCATTCGCCAACATCAACCAGCCGGACTGATACCGACCGGACGCTGACGGCCACTTTTTAAAACGAAAAACCCGCCGACCCCGAGGTCGACGGGTATCCGGAGACGCGTTGGCAGGGCGAGTTACCGCCGGCGCTTGGCCTTGGCCCGGGTTGCCTTCCGCTTGGTCGGTGCCTTGCGCTTCGCCGCCGTGCGCTTGGGCGCCGCTTTACGCTTGGCTGCCTTGCGCTTCGGTGCCGCCTTGCGCTTGGTCGCCGTCTTCTTGGCTACCTTACGCTTTTTGGCTGGAGCCTTCTTCTTGGCTGCCTTGCGCTTGGCTGGTGCTTTTCTCTTCTTCTTGGCCACAGTCTTGCGCTTTGCAGGTGCCTTTTTCTTCTTGGCTGCTGCCTTGCGCTTCTTGGCTGGGGCCTTCTTCTTGGCTGCCTTACGCTTTGCAGGAGCCTTTTTCTTCTTGGCTGCTGCTTTACGCTTCTTGGCAGGTGCCTTTTTCTTCTTCGCAGCCGCTTTACGCTTCGCAGGTGCCTTTTTCTTCTTGGCTGCTGCTTTCCGCTTCGCGGGTGCTTTTCTCTTCTTGGCAGCTACTTTCTTACGCTTTGCAGGAGCCTTTTTCTTGGCTGCCGCTTTACGCTTTGCAGGTGCCTTCTTCTTGCGCTTTGCAGGTGCTTTCTTTGCTTTTTTCTTAGCCGTTGCCATTACGCTAATCTCCAAGCTGTTAGTTAGGGTACCGCCACCTCAAAAGTATCAACAATGGTGTATTGATACAATAGTATTGCAACGTGAAAAATGTGACTTCGTAACGGCAATTCTGCACGTGTTCACAACGAAAAACGGAATCGCTGGCGACTCCGTTTTTCGTTGTTGCACTTCTGTACACGCTATCTAATCATCGAGCACCGCAAAAATACGATCGCGAATCTCTTCAACACTTCCCACACCGGGTACAGATGCGTAGTGCGGCGCGTCGTCGCCTGCCATATCTCCGTAGAACGAAATCAGCGGACTGGTCTGTTCGTGGTACACCTGCAAACGTTTGCGCACTGTTTCTTCCGTATCGTCATCGCGCTGCACGAGTGCCTCGCCGGTTTCGTCATCGACGCCCTCAACCTGCGGCGGATTGTGGATAACATGGTAGACCCGGCCCGATCCGGGGTGCACACGACGGCCGCTGAGCCTGGAGACGATCTCGTCATCCTCCACCGCTATTTCTACGACGTGATCGATCGACACGCCGGCGTCAATCATTGCCTGGGCCTGCACGATGGTGCGCGGAAAGCCGTCAAACAGGAAGCCACCGGCACAGTCGTCCTCCGCGATACGCTCTTTCACCAGGCCGATGATAATGTCATCGGACACGAGACCGCCGGCGTCCATGACCTTCTTCGCGGCGAGGCCGAGTTCGGTCCCGGCCTTGACGGCGGCGCGCAGCATGTCGCCGGTGGAGATTTGCGGAATGCCGTATCGCTCGCAGATAAACTGGGCCTGCGTGCCCTTACCTGCGCCCGGAGCGCCCAATAAAATCAATCGCATTTACTCGATTCCTCAACTATCACTTTAGAAAATGTCGCTCCGGGAAACGGGGCTTCGAAGGGGCGCTAACGATACACAGCGCCCTTCCACGTTACAAGCCCGCGGCCTTGGCGGCCCGCCACAACGCATCCCATTGCTCAGCCGACAACCGGGACAGCGCTTCCTGCCCTCCCGCCACCTCGGCTTCCATATGTTCAAACCGCTGTTCAAATCTCGTGGTGGCACGGCGCAACGTCGACTCGGCATCGAGTTTCAGGTGGCGGGCAAGGTTGACCGCGCTGAACATCACGTCGCCGAGTTCATGGGCGACATCAACGGCGTCACCGTGGGACACGGCCGCGCGCAGTTCGCGCACCTCTTCCTCGAGCTTGTCGAGCACCCCGCTCACGTCAGGCCAGTCGAAATTCACCTGCGCGGCGCGTTTTTGCACCTTCTGGGTGCGTGACAGGGCCGGGAGGGCAGTGGGAATATCGGCGAGCACGCCCGTCTGCGCTTTCGCGACGCGCTCTTCGCGCTTGATCGCCTCCCAACTCGTCTTGACCGCCTCCACGGACGTCGCCTGTTCCGCGCGCCCTTCTACCTGCCCGTCAGCGAATACGTGCGGGTGTCGGCGCACCAGCTTGGCCGTGAGCGCCTGCACGATCGCCTCGAAGTCGAACAACCCCCTCTCCGCGCCGAGCTGCGCATAAAACACGACCTGGAACAGCACATCGCCGAGCTCTTCCGCCACGTGTTCGAAGTCCTCGGCCTCGATAGCGGCCACCAGCTCATAGCACTCTTCCAGGGTGGACGGCACGATGGTGTCGAAGTCCTGTTGCAGGTCCCACGGGCAGCCGCCCTCGGGGTCGCGCAGGCGCTGCATCACTCGCAGCAGGTTGGCCAGTGTATAGCTGGGTTCGTTCACGGCGCTCTCCCGGCTCACTCCGTCAGGCGCGCCACGCGCAGGACATTCGGCAGCCGTTCAATGCGCTCCAGCAGCTTGGACAGCGCCGCGAGATCGGGCACCTCCACGCGCAGGCGCATGGCGGCCGTGTTGGTTCGCTTGTTGGTCTGGGTATTGATCGACAGCACGTTGAGCCGCGCATTGGCAAACAGCCCGGTGATATCGCGCAGCAGGCCCTGCCTGTCATAGGCCTCGATGGCGACATCGACCTCGTAGTGGTCCGCGGGCTCGGCGTCCCAATCCACTTCGATGAGCCGCTGCGGCGCCTCGCTACGCAGGCGCAGCAACCGCATGCAATCGCCGCGATGGACACTGACCCCCTTGCCCTTGGTGATGAAACCCGTGATCGCGTCACCCGGGAGGGGTTTGCAACAACGTGCAATGTGCGTCATGAGGTTACCGGCCCCACGCACCTGCACGCGCCCGCCGAGGGTCGAGGTTGTGGCCTTGCTCAGGCGCAGTTCGGGTTGCGGCTGCCGCTGGACCATGCCCTGGGCCACGTGCAGCACCTGCGCCGACGTCAGGTCACCGGCACCCACCGCGGCGTACATATCCTCCACCGTGCCGCAGTTGAGCTTGTGCGCGATCCGCTTGTAATCCACGCTCGTGAGCGCCAGGCGCTTGAATTCCTTGTCGAGCAGGTGGCGCCCGCTGTCGATGTTGTCCTCGCGCGCCTGCGACTTGAACCAGTGCTGGACCTTGGCGCGGGCGCGCGAGGTCTTGACGTAGCCCAGCCCCGGTTGCAGCCAGTCGCGGCGCGGCTGCGCATCGCCGCTGGTCAGGATTTCCACTCTCTCCCCGGTCTTCAGGGTATAGGTGAGCGGCACGATCGTCCCGTTGACCTTGGCCCCGCGACAGCGGTGCCCGATCTCGGTATGCACGTGGTAGGCGAAGTCGATCGGGGTGGCGCCCTGTGCGAGATTTACCACGTCGCCATCGGGCGTGAACGCGTAGACCCGGTCCTGCGCCACCTGAAAACTGAACTGCTCGGCGACACCGCGGGCGTCGCCGGTCTCCTCGTGCCAGTCGAGTACCTGCCGCAGCCAGGCGATTTTCTCCTCGTAGGTACTCGCCATTCCGCTCTCGCCGTCGGTGCTCTTGTAACGCCAGTGCGCGCAGACCCCGAGTTCGGCCTCATCGTGCATCTGGCGCGTGCGTATCTGCACTTCGAGTATCTTGCCCTGGGGTCCGATCACGGCGGTGTGCAGTGAGCGATAGCCGTTCTCCTTGGGGTTGGCGATGTAGTCGTCGAACTCGTTGGGGATATTGCGCCACAAGCCGTGCACCAGCCCCAGCGTCGCGTAGCAGTCGCGAATCTCGGGTACGAGAATCCGCACGGCGCGGATATCGTAGACCTGCGAGAAGCCGATGCCCTTGCGCTGCATCTTCCGCCAGATGCTGTAGATGTGCTTGGCACGACCGGAAATCTCGAACTCGAGCCCGGCGTCTCCCAGGACCCGGTTCAGCTGCGCCGTCACCGAGTGGATGAATTCGTCCCGCTCGAGGCGCTTGCCGTCGAGCAGGCGCGCAATCTTGCGATAGGCGTCGGCGTAAATGTAGCGGAACGACAGGTCCTCCAGCTCCCACTTGAGGTGGCCGATACCGAGCCGGTGGGCCAGCGGCGCGTAGACGTCGAAGACTTCCTGGCCGATCATGCGCCTGCGCTCCTCGTCATTCTTCACCGCGCGCAACGCGCAGGTCCGTTCGGCGAGCTTGATGAGCGCGACGCGGACATCGTCAACCAGCGCCACCAGCATCTTGCGGATGTTGTCCTTCTGGCCGTGGGCCTGGCCCAGCACCGGGTCGTCGTGGCGCAGCGGCAGGTCGCTGACCGCCGCCATGCGCAGTACGCCGTTGATCAGGCGGGCAACGGCCTCTCCGAATTCCCGCGCGACCTCCTCCTCGGTGATCCGGCCCTCCCGCACGGCGCGATAGAGCATGCCCGCCAGCAGGCAGTCCAGGTCGACATGCAGGTCGGCGAGAATGACGACGATATCCAGTCCCGCGAGGTAGCAGTCGCCGCCCTGCACCCAGTCCAGGACATCGCTGCCGCCCTGCAGGCTGAGCTGGCCGACCGTCGCGGCGGCCCGCGCCAGCACATTGCGGTCCTCCTCGGCCAGCGCCAGGGGCAGCTTATCGAGCCAGTCGGCGAGGTCGACAAGCCCCTCGCGCCCGATGAACGACTGCTCCCGTACCTGCACCATGCGCGATCGGGTCCGTCAGCCGCCGGCGAAAACGCCGGTGGAGAGGTAGCGGTCGCCGCGGTCGCAGATAATGGCGACGATCACGGCGTTCTCGACCTCGGCGGAGAGGCGCAACGCCGCGGCGATGGCGCCGCCCGAAGAGACGCCCGCGAAGATGCCCTCCTGCGCGGCGAGCCGCCGCATGGTCTGTTCGGACTCCTCCTGGGAAATATCGACGACGCGGTCGACCCGGCTGGCCTGGTAGATTTTCGGCAGGTAGGCCTCGGGCCAGCGGCGGATGCCGGGGATGCTGGAGCCCTCGAGCGGCTGCAGCCCGATGATCTGGATATCGGGGTTCTGTTCCTTGAGGTAGGCGGAGCAGCCCATGATCGTGCCGGTGGTCCCCATGGAGCTGACCAGGTGGGTTATCGTCCCGCCGGTCTGGCGCCACAGCTCCGGCCCGGTGCCGGTCAGGTGAGCGCGCGGGTTGTCCGGATTGGCGAACTGGTCCAGCACCACGCCCTCGCCGCGGGCCTGCATTGCGAGCGCCAGGTCGCGCGCGCCTTCCATGCCCTCCTCCTGGGTGACCTCGACCAACTCTGCGCCGTAGGCCGACATCGCCTGCTTGCGCTCATCGCTCATGTGCGACGGCATGATCAGCACGAGGCGATACCCACGGATCGCGGCCGCCATGGCCAGGGCGATGCCGGTATTGCCGCTCGTTGCCTCCACGAGTGTGTCACCGGGCCGGATGTCGCCGCGCGCCTCCGCCTGGGCGATCATGCTGAGCGCGGGACGGTCCTTCACCGAGCCGGCGGGATTATTGCCCTCCAGCTTGGCCAGGATGGTGTTGCTGGTCGCACCCGGCATACGTTGCAGCCGGACCAGCGGCGTGTTGCCGATACAGGCTTCAATGGTGGGGTAATCGGGTGTGGGGGTTTCAGGCATAGCGGCTACAACGGCGAAGGAGGCACAGATTATATAGAACTTGCATGCGGGGAGACCATCAACCGGCGGCCAGCACCGCGAAAGCGACGACATACTCGCTCTCATCGGCCAGGCTGAGCGCCACCCGCTCCCCGCCCAGTCCGCGGGCGACCTCCCTGGCGCCGCCGGTCAACAGTACCAGCGGGGCACCGCGCTCGTCGTGCCCGACCTCGATGTCCTGCCAGCTCACGCCGCGGCCGATACCGGTGCCGAGAGCCTTGGCCACCGCCTCCTTCGCAGCAAAGCGCTTCGCGAGCAGTCGGTTCGGCTGTTTGCTGGCCGCGTACTGCGCGCGCTCGGCGGACGTGAGAATGCGCCTGACAAAACGCTCGCCCCGGCGGGCCACCACCTCCTCGATGCGCGCGACGCGCAGAATATCCGTGCCCACGGCGATCACGTCCGCACACCCCGTTCGCCGGAGGCCCGGAACAGCTCCCTGCTGCGCAGTGGCGCATCGCCGAGGTGATGGCGCAGTACCTCGCGCAGGAGATACTTGGCCGTGGCACGCGCCGGGCCGCCGAAATCGCCCGCCGCGAGCAGGAGCAGGTCGCCGCCGGCATAGGTCGCAACGCCCCGCGGCGCGGCACCGGCCACCGCCACCAGGCCCTGTTCGGGATGAAACTGGTAGTGCGCCCCGGGATCGATCGCGGCGCCGGACTGGCCGTCCACATCGAGCGCCAGTGTGTAACCGAGCTCGCGCAGGAGCAGCAGCTCGAAGGGGCGCAGGACGGTATCCTGCTCCGCATCTCCCGCCAGCGCGCGCAGGGCGTCACTGTAGGCGGCAAACAGCTGCGGGTGCGGGTCGTGGCGGTGCAGCAGCCGCACCAGCAGTTCGTTCACGTAGAGGCCGCTGAACACGCGCTCGCCCGCCAGCACCAGTGGCGGCCCCGCGGACTCCAGCGCGCCGAGCGTTTTCAGCTCGGCGCGCCCGGAAAAGGAGGCCAGCAACGGCACGAACGGCTGCAGCAGTCCACCGCGCCCGCCTTTTTTGCCCTGCCGGCGCGCCCCCCTGGCCACGACGCTCAGGCGGCCGTGCTCCGCGGTAAACAACTCGACGAGGGCACTCGTATCGCGGTACGGGCGCGAGTGCAGGACAAAGGCGGGTTGCAGGGTGACACGCACGAAGGGACCTACTGGTCGTCGTAACCGAGGCTGCGCAGGGCCCGCTCGTCGTCGGACCAGCCACTTTTCACCTTGACCCACAGGTGCAGCATGACCCGGCTGTCGAACAGGCGCTCCATGTCGCGGCGCGCCTCCGCGCCGATAGCGCGCAGGCGGGCGCCCTTCTCGCCGATAAGGATCTTTTTCTGCCCCTTGCGCTCGACAAACACCAACGCGGAAATATGCAGGACATCTCCCTCCTGCGAAAACTCCTCGATCTCGACGGTGACCGCGTAAGGCAGTTCCTGCCCCAGCTGGCGCATGATCTTCTCGCGCACGATCTCGGCGGCAAGGAAGCGCTGGCTGCGGTCGGTGATCTGCTCCTCGGGGAAGAAGTGTTCCGACTCCGGCAAGCGCCTGACGATCTCCTCCTCCAGCTCGGCCACATTGTGGTCGCGCAACGCGGACAGCGGCACGATGCCGGCGAAATCTCCCATGGCCGCGAGTTCCTGCAGGTGCGGCAGCAACACCGACTTGTCCTCGAGCAGGTCCACCTTGTTGACGACGAGGATGGTAGCGAGGCCGGAGGCCTTGACCTG
Source organism: Gammaproteobacteria bacterium (assembly GCA_030428835.1). Lineage (GTDB taxonomy): Bacteria > Pseudomonadota > Gammaproteobacteria > Pseudomonadales > Halieaceae > Marimicrobium. Next base: position 35,933 of record JAUIEP010000013.1, read on the forward strand.
CTCCAGCACCATCGCGTCCTCCTCGGTGAACGCGGTGCGATCGAGCACGAACAGGACGAGGTCGACATCGCGCAGTGCGGCGCTGGCCGCGCGGTTCATATAGCGGTTGATCGCCTTCTCGCCGCCGCGATGCAGGCCGGGAGTGTCGACAAAGATGACCTGGTAATCCTGTTCGGTCTTGATGCCGAGAATCTGGTGCCGGGTGGTCTGCGGTTTGCGCGAGGTGATGCTGATCTTCTGGCCCAGCAGGTGATTGAGCAGCGTCGATTTGCCCACGTTGGGCCTACCGACGATGGCGACATACCCGCAACGCCTAGGCATCGTCCGCCACCCCGAGCGCGACCAGCGCCTCCCGCGCCGCCGCCTGTTCGGCCTTGCGCCGGCTGCTGCCCTGCCCCTCGGTCACGATGTTCGACGCGACCAGCCGACAGGCAACGCGAAAGCGACGGGCGTGGTCCTCGCCCTCGACCGCCAGCTGCTCGTAGTCGGGCAGGTCGAGCCCGCGACCCTGCACGTACTCCTGCAGGCGTGTCTTGGGGTCCTTGCTCGCGGCCCCGGCGCGCAGGCCGGCGAGCCGGTCGCCGAACCAGCGCAGGATACAGTCCCGGCAGGTGGCCGCGCCGCCGTCCAGCAGGATGGCGCCGATGACCGCTTCGACGGCGTCCGCACGGATCGAGGCACGACGGTGCCCCCCGCTCCTGCGCTCGCCGGTGCCCAGCACCAGGAACTCGCCCAGGCCCAGCTCCATTGCGACCTCGGCCAGCGTCTCGCCGCGTACGAGCCTGGCGCGCATGCGACTCAATTCACCCTCGCGGCTCTGGGGAAAGCGGTGGAACAGCGCCTCGGCCACGACCTGGTTCAGGATGGCATCGCCAAGGAATTCGAGTCGCTCATTGTTACGGCCTCCGGCGCTGCGGTGAGTCAGGGCCAGGCGCAGCAGGTCGATGTCCTGAAACTGGTAGCCCAGCGCCCGCTGCAGACGCCCGATATCCGCCACCTGCGATCTACTTTTCGGGGATTTCCGGAATCGGCTTGGAAGCGCCGAGTGGGTAGAGCAAGTCGTCGAAGCGCATGATCGCATCGATGCGCCAGAGCAGCGGCAGGCGCACCTCGTAGCGCGCGTCGATATAGGTGACCCCGCGCTTGCGGATTATCCCGACCTCGGAAGCCTCGAGGCCGTAGATCTGGTTGGAGTGAAAGATGGTCTCGATACGCCGGCGAATCTCGCGATTGCTCAGGTTCTGCGTTTCCGGCTCCAGCGCGATGTTCGAGATGATGCGTTTCACGCTGAGGAATTCGAAGTACGGCGGCGTCATGCGAATGGCGCAGAGCGCGAAAAAGCCCACGAGCGCCAATACGGCAACGATACCGAGCGTGGATATGCCCGACTGACGGTTAATCTGCCGCATACTGAGCCCCTCCCCTGCCGGCGCTGCGCCGATCAGCTGTTATTCTATCAGGCCGACGCGGTCAAAGCTCGGGATGCTGAAGAACGAGTCCCAGTGCATCCAGACCGCAAAGGCCTTGCCTACTATATCCCGTTCCGGGACCTGACCCCAAACCCGGCTGTCGCTGGAATTGTCGCGGTTGTCGCCCATCATGAAGTAATGGCCGGGCTTCACCACGATGGACAGGTCGCGGGGGCGGCGCATGGCATCCGTCTGCGCGAGGTGCTCCGCCTGTCCCAGGGTTTCGCGCACGAGGCGATAACGCGCCTGCAGCTCCGGCGGCGGGTCCACCGGCTCCTGTGAGACCGCCTCGCCGTTGACGTAAAGCCGCTTGTTGCGATAGGTGATCTGGTCGCCGGGCAGGCCGATGACGCGCTTGATGAAATAGGTGTCGTTCATGTGCGGCGGGAAGAACACCATGACATCGCCGCGCTCCGGTTCGTTCAGCGCCGCCACCTTCGTGCGCAGGATCGGCAGGCGTATACCGTAGGTGTACTTGTTCACCAGTATGTAATCCCCGACCTCGAGGGTGGGTACCATCGATGAAGAGGGAATCTGGAATGGCTCCACGAGGAAGGAGCGCAGTACAAACACCACCAGGAGGACAGGGAAAAAAGAGCGCGCGTACTCCACCACCACCGGCTCCGGGGCGGTGTCGGCCAGTTGCGCCGTGTAGCGGGTTTCGTCCGCGCTGCCCTGCTGGTTCCACTGCGGGTACTTGTCCTGCAGGGCCAGCGCGGTACGCCGCCGGCCCGGCGCCAGGAACAATGCATCCAGCAGCCACAGCAGGCCGCTGCCGATCACCAGCCCGGCCAGGATGAGGGGAAAATCAATGGTAAATTCGTTCACGGCCTACCCGTCCACCTTGAGTACCGCCAGGAAAGCGGATTGCGGGATCTCGACCCTGCCCACCTGTTTCATCCGCTTCTTCCCGGCCTTCTGTTTTTCCAGCAGTTTGCGCTTGCGGGTGGCGTCGCCCCCGTAGCATTTCGCGGTCACATTCTTGCGCAGCGCCTTCACGGTCTGCCGCGCAACGATTTTACCGCCTACCGCCGCCTGGATGGCGACATCGAACATCTGCCTGGGTATCAATTCCTTCATCTTCTCGGTGAGCGCCCGGCCGCGATACTGTACCTGATCCCGGTGCACGATGATCGCCAGCGCGTCCACCCGCTCGCCGTTGATCAAAACGTCCAGGCGCGCGAGCTGCGCGGCCTCGAACCGCTCGAAACTGTAGTCCAGCGAGGCGTAGCCGCGGCTGACCGACTTGAGTCGATCGAAGAAGTCCAGCACCACCTCCGCCATGGGGATGTCGTAGACCACCGAGACCTGGCTGCCGAGAAACTGCATGTCGTGCTGCACGCCGCGTTTTTCCACGCACAGGGTGATGACGTTGCCCAGGTAGTCCTGCGGCACCAGTATATTGCAGCGCGCTATCGGCTCGCGCATCTGCTCGATCTCGGCGACATCGGGCAGCGCGGACGGGTTGTCGACCAGCACCACCTCACCGCTCTTCTTGACGATCTCGTAGATCACGGTGGGCGCGGTGGTGATCAGGTCGAGGTCGTATTCGCGCTCCAGCCGTTCCTGGACGATCTCCATGTGCAACATGCCGAGGAAGCCACAGCGAAAGCCGAAACCGAGGGCATCGGAGGTCTCCGGCTCGTAGAACAGGGAAGCGTCGTTGAGTGTCAGCTTGGCCAGGGCATCCCGGAAATCCTCGTAGTCGTCCGAGGAGATGGTGAAAATGCCCGCGTACACCTGCGGCTTGACCCGCTGGAAGCCCGGCAGGGCCGGCACATCCTGCGCCTGGGCGTGGATCAGCGTATCCCCCACAGGCGCGCCGTGAATATCCTTGATGCCGGCGACGACGAACCCGACCTCGCCCGCTTCGAGCCTGTCCTTTTCCACCCGCTTGGGTGTGAATATCCCGAGGCTGTCCACCTGGTGGGGCTTGCCGATGGACTTGGCGACAATCTTGTCGCGCTTGCGCAGCACACCCTGCTTCACCCGTACCAGGGACACCACGCCCAGGTAATTATCGAACCAGGAATCGATGATCAACGCCTGCAGCGGCGCCTCGCGGTCGCCCTCGGGCGGCGGAATGCGCGCCACCAGGTACTCGAGGGCATCCTCTATTCCCAGGCCGGACTTGGCGCTGACCAGGCAGGCCTCGCTCGCGTCGATCCCGATGATCTCCTCGACTTCCTTGCGCACCCGCTCCGGGTCGGCCTGCGGCAGGTCCATCTTGTTCAGGACCGGCAGGACCTCGAGCCCCTGCTCGATCGCCGTGTAACAGTTGGCGACCGACTGGGCCTCGACGCCCTGGGCGGCGTCCACCACCAGCAGCGCACCCTCGCACGCCGCGAGCGAGCGGGATACCTCGTAGGAGAAGTCGACGTGACCCGGGGTGTCGATAAAGTTGAGCTGGTAGGCCTGGCCCGACCGGGCACGGTACTCGAGGGTGACGCTCTGCGCCTTGATGGTGATGCCGCGTTCCCGCTCGATATCCATCGAATCGAGCACCTGCTCGGCCATCTCCCGATCCGTCAACCCGCCGCAGTGCTGGATGAAGCGATCCGCGAGCGTGGATTTGCCGTGGTCGATGTGCGCAATGATGGAGAAATTGCGTATGTAGGTGAGTTCGCTCACGCACGTGCCCGATTGGCGGCGGCGCCGTACCCCGCAGGGGCCGGGCACCGCCCAAAAAACGCGCGATTGTACCCCAACCCTCGGGGTACCGCTATGGAGGAAGTCCCGCCCGGCGACGCCGAGCGCAACATTCAGTCATCCAGTTTGAGACCGATGAACAGTGGACTGCCGCGACGGATCAGGCGCATCGGCACCGAGCTGCCGCTCTGCAGTTTTTTCTCGGCGCGCTCGAAGGCCTCGACGGTCTTGGTCGGCGTGTTGTCCACCAGGGTGATGATGTCACCCGGGCGAATGCCCGCCTCCGCGGCCGCGGATCCCGGTGCCACCTGGCGCACGGCGACACCACCGTTGATACCGTACTGCTCCAGATCCTCCTCGGGCACGGGACCGACGATGACCCCGATGCGACCGCCGGCCTCGCTCTCGTCCGTCGAGCGCGCCAGGGAGTAACTGTCCTCGGAGTCCAGGCCGCCTACCTCGACGCGCAGGGTCTTGCGCTTACGTTCGCGAACGAGCTCCACCGGGACCTTGGAGCCGGGCGCTATCAGCCCCACGACATGGGGCAGGTCCGACGAGGTGGGGATATCCTTGCCATCGAAGGTGATGATGACATCGCCCTCCTTCAGGCCGGCCTTTTCAGCAGGGCTGTCCGGCGACACCTGGGCCACCAGTGCGCCGCGCGGGCGGTCCAGCCCGAAAGAGTCAGCCAGGTTCTTGTCCACATCCTGGATACTCACGCCGAGCCACCCGCGGGTGACCCGACCGTTTTCGCGCAGCTGCGTGATCACGTTGTCCACTACTGACGCGGGGATGGAGAAGGACAGGCCGTTGGAGCCGCCCGACCGTGTAAAAATCTGCGAGTTAACGCCAACGACCTCGCCGTCGAGATTCAGCAGGGGCCCCCCGGAGTTGCCCGGGTTGATCGCCACGTCGGTCTGGATGAACGGCACATAGTTTTCGCCGCGCTCCGTCGGCAGGCTGCGACCCTTGGCGCTGACGATCCCCTGCGAGACCGTGAAATCGAGCCCGAAGGGTGAACCGATCGCCAGCACCCACTCGCCCACCTCGAGCTCGTCTGAAGTGCCCAGCCGCAGCGCGGGCAGGCCGCTGGCCTCGATGCGCAGGAGCGCGAGATCGGAACGCGGGTCGGTACCGACCACCTCGGCCTCGAATTCGCGCCGGTCGATCATGCGCACCAACACGCTGTCGGCGCCGTCGACCACGTGGTTGTTGGTGACGATGAAGCCATCCTTCGAAACAATGAAGCCGGAGCCGGTGCCGGTGCGGGGCATCGGTGACTGCGGCGTACCGGGGAAGTCGAAAAAGCGGCGCAGGTAATCCGGGATCTGCTCCATGTCCGGGTGCGCCTTGCCCGGATCGGCCGCGCGCTGCTCCACGATGATTTTCACGACGGCGGGCGACGCCTCCTTAACGATCTCGCGGAATTCCGGCAGTGCCGCACTGACAGTCAGGGAAAAAGTGCCGAGGGTGACAAGCGCCGCGAGGGCGCAGTAGCGCAGGGATCTAGTCATACCATCAAATCCAAAGTTTACGGGTCGGGACAATTACTGGACGCTGACCTGTTGCCCCGCGGGACCCAGGTTCTGCAACAATACGGGCTGGTATCTGGGGTCATCGTGATGCGCCGTGCTGTGCATCCGCACCAGCGCGAACCCCGCGACCAGCCCGGCCGCTGCGCCCACTGCAGACAATACATCGGGGTTGCCCGGGAGAAACTCAAGTGCGGCCAGCGCACCCGCGAGCATGCCGGCCAACGGCAGTACATAAGCGATAAAGGAGCCACGCAGGATGATTTCCTCGGGCAGGCTGATGACGACCCGGTCGTCCACGGCGCAATCGCCGACTCCCGCGTCGCCGGGCAGCACGCGCACGAGGCCACGCTCGCCGTCGCGCAGCTGGTTGGCGAGGCCGTGACCACAGGCTTTGCGCGCGCCGCAACTGCCGCAGGTACTGGAGCGGATGGTTTCCACCCAGAGGCCGTCGCGCTCTACGGCGACAACACGGCCGACCTCGGTCAACACCGTCAGGGTGACCAGTTGACGGAGGCGGCAACCATGCGTGCGGTATTGACCGGCACTTCACCCAGTACGGTCACCAGCATCGGTTTGTCGCCGACTTCCAGGCCGCGAATATACGAGGTGGTGCCGCCGCTGCGCATCAGGCCCTCGCCCTCTGCGACCGGGAGGTCCAGGTCTTCGACGAAGACTGAAAACGCGGCCAGGCCATCGGTATAGGTGCGGCGCGCCTGCTTGTCTCCCGCCGCGTCAGTCGGCGTGAAACCGGGCGGTAACCAGCGAACTTCCCAGGCCTGGGAGATCTCGGTGAAATGGCCCACGTGATCCGGGTGGGGGTGCGCCGCCTCGAGCTTGAGTTCAACCTCGCTGGAACTGCGCGGAATCTCCTTGGTGATCTGGAGGTTGGCAAACTGGCTGCGCTCCAGCGAGCGGCTGTCGTGATCCACGGTCTCGGTTTTCAGCAACAGCCCCGTCTTGCGGTCCAGCGACATCACGTAGCCGTAACGGTAAATATCGCGCGGCTCGATCTTGAGCTGTACGGAACGCCGGCCGGCGACGCGGTCGCCGTTGCCCACGGAGAATCGGTACTGCTCGGCTATCCCGCAGTCCCCCTGGCGCACACGGTCGCTGATACGCAGGAGGATATGCCCGGGGTGCTCGCACTGCAGCGGGTGCTCACGCTGTACCTGCGCGCCCTGCCCGGTGAGCTGGACCATGACCTCCTTGCTTTTATCCCCGTTAATACGATGGGAGACCTGCACAACCTGCATATCGCTGCCGCGCTGCAGCGTCATGACGCCGTGATAACTCACATCCCGGCCACTGCTTGCCATCAGGTCGAGCCATTTTGCGGCCTCGTCCCCAAGGCCCTCGCACTGACCGGATGCACCGGCGGCAAGCGTCGCCAGGTAGACGGCGCAAATACCGACTACCGCCTTCATGTTACTTCTCAACTTTCTCGCTGTTTTCAATCTGCTCGATGTTCTCGCTGTTCTCGATGACCGGGACGCGGGCAAAGGGCAGGAGGCCGTGGGGGGTATTCAGGGCCGCGTGCTCCGCGTGTTCCTGCATATGCTGCCGCATGCGCTCCTCGGCGAGTTGCCGGTACAGGGCCCGCGCCGGCGGCTGCCCGACGGGCACCGCCTCGTTGCCCAGCGTAAGGCGCACGGGCACGGCACCGGGAGTATTGAGATAGGTCGGCACGGACAGGCTGCGCACAATCGTGTTGTCGCCCTCCGGGCTGTCTACCCCGGCCAGTTGCTGGCCGCCTACCAGCACGGTCGCGGCAACGGAAGCGGCCACCCCGAAACTGACGAGTGGCCGGAACAGGCGCTGTCCGAAGGAGGGGCTTTGCTCCTCTTCTTCGACCAGTTCCTCCTGCGCAATGGCAGCGCTCACCCGGCGCGAGATATCCATGCCGGCCAGCGCCACGTGCTGCCCGTCCGCGACCTGGCGCACCAGGTTGTAACGGCCCCAGGTTTCCCTCAGCTCCTCATTGTGGCTGGCGTTGGCCAATATCCGCTCGAACTCGAGCTCGTTGGCCTCGTTGTCCATCAATGCCGATAGCGATTCGCGCAACTTGTCATTCATGCTTGCCGCCTTAATAGTCGTTCGTCCTCTGTCACGTCGTCTGGCGCTCTGCGGCACCTCTCGTAACGGCACTGTGGTGCCTGCTTCTTGCGTTACTACATTTCCTGCTCGGCGAGGACCTCCCCCTCGAGCTGCCCCCGGACCTTGAGATCGATGGCCTCCCGGGCCCGGAAAATACGCGACCGCACGGTGCCCACGGGGCAATCCATGATCTCCGCGATGTCCTCGTAACTCAGACCGTCGAATTCACGTAAAGTTACCGCGGTACGCAGATCGTCCGGCAATGCGGCGATCGCCTCATCGACCACGGCCTTCAACTCCTGCCCGAACAGCGCGTTCTCGGGATTTTCGATATCGCGCAACGCCCCGCCGCTCTCGTAGTACTCGGCGTCCTCGATCTCGATGTCCGCCCCCGGCGGCCTGCGCGAGCGCGATACCAGGTGATTCTTGGCAGTATTGATGGCGATACGGTACATCCAGGTATAAAACGCGCTGTCCCCTCGAAACCTGGGCAGGGCCTTGTAGGCCTTGATGAAGGCCTCCTGAGCCACGTCCTGTACTTCGTCGGCGTCGCGGACATAGCGGCTGATCAGGCCGAATATCTTGTGCTGGTACTTCAGCACCAGCAGGTCGAAAGCCCGCGAATCGCCCTTCTGCACCCGGGCAACGAGTTGTTGGTCGGTTTCGGCGGCGCTCACGCCCGCATCCCCTCTGTGATCCCTGATCGCGGCGGGCACAATCGCGGCGCCCGCCGCCTGGGTAGACCGCTAACGCCACTGATCGTTCGTCCCGCCATGCCCAACCGGCATACATAGGAAACATGGATGGGAGAAAAGTTCCCCATGGCGGGTAATTCCTTCTGGCGCCGGCTCGTATATACTGCAGCAGTTCCGTCTGTGCAGCAGCTAAGTCTTTGACCTACATAATATATTTCAGAATTCCCCGCGGCAAGCGAGGAACCCGGTGAGCCAGCGGTACGAGCACGACGTGCTGGTCATCGGTTCCGGCGCGGCGGGGCTCAGCCTGGCCCTGCACCTGGGGAGCAATCGCCGCGTGGCGCTGGTGTCCAAGGCGGACCTGACCCAGGGCTCCACCTACTGGGCACAGGGCGGCATGGCGGCGGTGCTGGACAACGCCGACACCGTCGACTCCCACGTGGCCGACACGCTGGCCGCCGGCGCCGGCCTGTGCCGGCGCGAGGCCGTGGAGTTCACAGTACGCAACAGCCGACGCTGCGTTGAATGGCTGGTGGCACAGGGGGTGGACTTTGACCGCGGACCCGAGCAGGACGACTCCTACCACCTCACGATGGAGGGCGGCCACAGCCACCGGCGGATCATTCACGCCGCGGACCGCACGGGGATGGCCATATCCGAGGTACTGACCGAACGCGCCGAGCGCGCGGCGAATATCGAGGCGTTCACACATCGCACCGCGGTGGACCTCGTCGTCGAGGATGGCCGCTGCCAGGGCGCTTACCTGCTCGACCAGCGCACCGGGCATGTCGACCTGTTCCAGGCCCGCGCCGTGGTGCTGGCCACCGGGGGCGCGAGCAAGGCCTACCTTTACACCAGCAACCCCGACGGCGCGAGCGGTGACGGCATCGCGATGGCCTGGCGGGCCGGGTGCCGCGTGGCCAACCTCGAGTTTAACCAGTTCCACCCCACGTGCCTGTACCACCCGCGCGCGAAGTCATTCCTGGTGACCGAGGCGATTCGCGGCGAGGGCGGCCGCCTGCTGCTGCCCGACGGCGAGGCCTTCATGCACCGCTTCGATGAACGCGGGGAACTCGCGCCGCGCGATGTCGTGGCCCGCGCGATCGACCACGAGATGAAGCGGCTGGGCGCCGACTGCGTCTTCCTGGACATTTCGCACCGGCCGCGGGAGTTCCTCGCCGCGCACTTCCCCACCGTGATGGCGCGCTGCGCGGAGTTCGGCATCGATATCGCCGCCGAGCCGATCCCGGTGGTACCCGCAGCGCACTACACCTGCGGCGGCATCGTGGTCGACAGCCACAGCGCCACGGACATACCCGGGCTCTACGCGGTGGGCGAAGCCTCCTGCACCGGCCTGCACGGCGCCAACCGCATGGCGAGCAACTCGCTACTGGAATGCGTCGTCTACGCTGAATCGGCCGCCCTGCACATCGAACAGACCATCGACGAGCGCGACGCCCCCTCACCCGGCCGCCCCTGGGACGAAAGCCAGGTCACCGACTCCGACGAAGACGTGGTGATTTCGCACAACTGGGACGAGTTGCGCCGCTTCATGTGGGACTACGTCGGTATCGTGCGCACGAACAAGCGCCTGCAGCGCGCCCGCCATCGCATCGAGCTGCTACAGGCCGAAATCGCGGAGTACTACGGCAATTACAAGGTCAGCAACGACCTGCTGGAACTGCGCAACCTCGCGATGGTGGCCGAGCTCATGATCCACTGCGCGATCCTGCGCCGGGAGAGCCGGGGACTGCACTACACGCTGGACTACCCGCAGTTGCTGCCGGAGGCGCTGGATACCGTACTCGACCCGTCTACCGGCCCACACGGCCGGGGTCGGGCAGCCTGACGCGCACGCGCAGGCGCCGCCACTGTTCGCGCGGGACCGCGTCGGCGAATATCCACAGGTACTGGCGCGCGCCGTCGCCGGACGCCGCCCGAAACGGCAACAGGACAACCCATGGCAGCGCCACCGCACCGGGCTCGACCTGCAGGCGCAGGCACCCGGCGTCGCGCCGCAGCGTCCAGGCGCCGCCGCGCCAGTGGAGTTCCGCACCCTGCCAGGGCGCGCGCAGCAAACCGTGGAGGAGCCATGCCATGGCCGGCGCGAGTGCGAGGGCCGCGAGCGGGTAGCCACGCGCGCCGATCTGCCACAGTGCGGCGCACGCGACCAGGACAGCGAAGGTCACCGCGCGGCGGCGCTGCGGCGAGTCAGCGATCGGCAGGCGGAGTACTGGCGAATTCGAGTACGCGCTGGACAATGTCGGCGAGCTCCGGGTCGCTGGGTTGCTCGCGCCGCAGGAACCAGGCGAACAACTCCTGGTCCTCGCACAGCATCAGGCGCTGGAAGGTGGCGCGATCGGACGCATCGAGCTCGGCGTATCGCGAGCTGACAAACGGTTCCAGGACGAGGTCGAGCTCCAGCATGCCGCGCCGCGCCGCCCAGCGCATCCGGTTGATCTCTTCCCCGTCCATCATGCCCTGCACCGTATCCCTTGTGTACGTCAAACGCGGGCATTATAGCCGACACGCGCCCGCCGCCGGGGCCTGCTGACAACGCGCACCCGCGCGCCTATCATAGTGCCGCACAGCGAGGAGACCCATGCCCGATTGCCAGTTCAGCCCGTTGCCCGGTGAGGCCCTGTTACTCATCGCGGGACCCGACACACTGAAATTCCTGCAGGGACAGACGACCTGCGATACGCGCGAGCTGGAAGCGGCGGGGTCGCTGCAGGGAGTGTACTGCACGCCACAGGGCCGCGTGGTCTGCGACTTCCTCCTGCTGCCGCTGGGCACGGACACCTACGCACTGCGCATGCGGCGCGACATCCGCGCGTCTTCCGCGGCAGTGCTCGGCAAGTACATCGTCTTCTCCAAGGCGGAAATCGACGCCGAAAACGACGACTGGCAGGTGGCGGGCCTGTGGGGTGCGGACGCCGCACAAGTCGTCTCCACGGTCTTCGGGGCGTGCCCGGAGGGTGTCGGTCAACTGCTCTCGGGACCGGGCTACGCGGTCGTGCGACGCGATGCGCAGGGCACCCGCTTCGAGTGCTTCCTGGAGTCAGGTGGCACCGCGCAGCAACGGTCCGCGCTGGAAGACGCCGCCGCGCCGGGGAGCGAGGAGGAGTGGCGCGCGCTCGACATCGCCGCCGGTATTGCCCGCATCGAGTCGCCGCTGGTGGACGAACTGGTCCCCCAGACCGTCAACTTCGACCTCACGGGACACATCAGCTTCACCAAGGGCTGCTACACGGGCCAGGAAGTCGTGGCGCGCCTGCACTACCGCGGCAAGTCCAAGCGACGCGGTTTCGCGGTCGCGGCGCGGGGCGCCTCCGGCCTGCAACCGGGCGCCGAGCTCTTCGCCGCCACCTCGTCCTCGCCGGTCGGCCACGTGGTCAACAGCGCGGTGACGGGCGACGGCGCGCGGGCGCTGGTCTCCGCAACGCTGGACGGCGCCGCGGCCGGCCTGCACCTGGCGGCGCCGGACGGCCCCGCCCTCACCCTGCTGGACCTCCCCTATTCCCTGGACGACACACAGGGCTGAGACTGCAGCGGCACGCTCTATCTGTGAGACCTGCTTCCTGAAGGACGGATGCCCGTGGGACGGATGCCCGTGGGACGGATTCCTGTGAAACCGGATTGCTGTGAGGCCGGATACCTGTGGGGTCGAATTCATTCGACCAGATGATAGATTCGCCTTCCGCCCACCTGGCGGGGCTGCGCCGCGCGGTCGAATGAATTCGACCCCACAAAAAAGCGCTACGCGTCCGGCAACCGCCAATCCACCGGCGTTTCGCCGCGGCTCTGCAGGTACTCGTTTGCCGCCTTGAAGTGACCGCAACCGAAGAAGCCACGATGCGCGCTCAGCGGCGACGGGTGCGGCGCTTTCAGCACACAGTGTCGCCTGCCGTCGATGATGCCGCCCTTGCGCTGGGCGTAGCTGCCCCAGAGCATGAACACGACGCCGTCACGCTCGGTGTTGACGATGTCGATTACCCGGTCGGTAAACCGCTCCCAGCCGCGATCGCGATGCGAGCCCGCGATGCCGCTCTCCACCGACAGCACGCTGTTGAGCAGCAACACGCCCTGCTCGGCCCACGCCGTCAGGTGGCCGTGGTTCGGCACCGGCACACCCAGTTCATCGTGGATCTCGCGGTAGATGTTCTGCAAGGACGGCGGAATCGCGACGCCGGGACGCACAGAGAAGCACAGGCCGTGCGCCTGGCCCTCGCCGTGATACGGATCCTGGCCGAGGATCACGACCTTCACCTTGTCCAACGGTGTGTGTTCGAACGCGCCGAAAAATTCGTCGCCGCGCGGAAAGATGCGTTTGCCCCGGGACTTCTCGGCCAGCAGGAAGCGGCGCAGGTCCAGCATGTAGTCCTGGTCGAACTCGCCGCGCAGGTGTTCGAGCCAGGTGGGCTCGAGCGCAATGTCGCGTGCAGTGCCGGCGCTCACCACGGCGTCAGTTGCACGCCGCCTGCAGCACGACCTGTTCGTACAGGCTGTGCCCGTGATCCTCGTTGCCCAGATGCAGGCGTTGTACGTTGTCGTCGAGTTCCGCGAGGCGCTTGCTGCGCTGCTGCTTGCCCGCGGGCGCGTTGTCCACGGGTCGCACCGGCGCGGCCGCGTAGGCGCGCTCACGCTGGCCGGCGGGGGCGTCTCCATACAGGGTGTTGCGCACGCGCGGCTCGCGCCCCACGCGCCGGATACAGGCCTCGATGTCCACGGGACGCCACTCCTGCCCGTGGCTCGCGCCGGCCGCGCGCGTGATGCTCTCATTCATGAGCGAGCCGCCGAGGTCGTTGACGCCGGCCCGCAGGCAGGCGGCAACACCCTCCGGCCCCATCTTCACCCAGGAGGCCTGGATGTTGTCGATCGCGCCGTGCAGGACCAGTCGCGCAACCGCGTGCATGAGGAGGGCCTCGCGGAACGTCGGGCCGGGACGGGCGCGACCGCGCAGGTACATGGGCGCTTCCTGCGCCACGAACGGCAGCGGCACGAACTCCGTGAAGCCGCCGGTGGCGAGCTGCAGTTCGCGCACCGCCAACAGGTGCGCCGCCCAGTGGCGGGGCTCCTCGACGTGCCCGTACATGACGGTCGCGGTGGTGCGGATACCCTCGGCGTGTGCCGCGGCCATCACCTCGAGCCACTGCGCGGCATTGATCTTGTCCGGGCAGATCTGTGCGCGAACCTCGTCGTGCAGGATCTCAGCGGCGGTTCCCGGCAGCGTGTTCAGGCCGGCGGCCCTGAGCCGTCGCAGGTAGGTGCGCAGGTCGAGGCCGAGCGTGGCGGCGCCCTGCCACACTTCCAACGGCGAGAATGCATGGATATGCATGCCCGGGGTGGCGGTGCGGACGGTGGCGACAATATCGAGGTAGGTCTGCCCGGTGTAATCCGGGTGAATGCCGCCCTGCAGGCACACTTCCGTGGCGCCGCGTTGCCAAGCCTCGGTACAGCGCGCCGCCAGTTCCTCGGCGGTGATGTCGTACGGTGCGCCGCGCAATTCCGCGTTCTGACCGCCCTTGGAGAAAGCGCAGAAACGGCACTTGAAGTAGCAGACGTTGGTGTAGTTGATGTTGCGATTGACGATGTAACTCACGGTGTCGCCGTTGACCCGCTCGCGCAGCGCATCGGCGTGCCGGACAACGTAGCTGAACTCCGGGCCGCGCGCGGCGAACAGCCGGGTAACCTCTTCCTGTGTCGGGGTGTCCCCCGCCTCGCAGCGCGCGACAATCGCCTCCAATTCGCCGCTGACATGCACGGGTGCCGTATCCAGCAGGGCCATGTCGAGCGCGGGTGGCGCGGTATCGCGACCGGTGCTCCAGCCGTCGCGGCGCGCGAAACCCTCGGCGTCGGACAGCGCCGCGACCCGAGGGCGCACGGACTCGTCCAGCCATACCTCCCCCGCGCGGGCGTAGGCGGGATAGATTGTCAGCCGTTGTTCCAGGAACTTGCCGGCCGTCGCGGTCTCCGCCGCGAGGCGATCGAGGTGCGGCCAGGGCGCCTCCGGGTTGACGTGATCCGGCGTGAGGGGCGACACCCCGCCCCAGTCGTTGATACCGGCGGCGACGATCTGCGACAACACGCCGGGACTGAGATTGGGCGGCGCCTGGATGCTCATCCCCGCGCCGAAGACCAGCCGGGAGACGGCGATAGTCCACAGCAGCTCGTCGAGATCGGGTTCGGGCGCGGCGGCCATCAGCGTGTCCGGCTTGGCGCGGAAGTTCTGTACGATGATTTCCTGCAGGTGGCCGTGTCGCTCGTGTACCGCGCGCAGCGCGAGCAGCGACTCGATGCGCTCCGTGCGCGTCTCGCCGATGCCGATCAGTATGCCGGAGGTAAACGGCACCGCCGCGCGCCCCGCCAGTTCCAGCGTCTCGAGACGCCGCGCGGGATCCTTGTCGGGCGAGCCGTAATGCGGCATGCCCTTCTCGCACAGGCGCGGCGCGGCGGACTCCAGCATGATGCCCATGGAAGCGCTGACCTCGCGCAGGCCCGCGATCTCCTGCGCGGTCATGCAGCCGGCATTGATGTGCGGCAGCAGGCCTGTCTCGTGCAGCACCCGCGAGGCCACCTCGCGCACATAGTCGAGCGTGCTCGCGTAGCCCATCCCGGCCAGAGCCCGGCGCGCTGCGCCGTAGCGCAGTTCCGGCTTTTCGCCGAGCGTGAACAGCGCCTCCTGGCAACCCATGCGCGCGCCCTCGCGACACAGTTCCAGCACGTCTTCAACGGGCATGAAGGGTTGCTCGATGCGCCTGGGAGTCTTGGCAAACGTGCAGTAGTGACAGACATCGCGACAGAGCCGGGTCAGCGGAATGAACACCTTGCGCGAATACGTGACGAGGCTGCCGTGCCCCCGGTCGCGCAGTCGCCCCGCCACATCGGCGAGCGCCGCGGTATCGTCCATACCTGCGAGGGACAGCGCTTCAGCGTCGCTTGGCCGGTGACCCAGGAGCAGGCGCTCACGCAAATCCCCCCAGCGCGGCGGCTCGCCGGTATCCGCAGCCAGCCTTCCTGCATTCTCGGCGGGTACCTGCGCCGCCGCGATGCGCGCGGCGAGCTCGGGCTGCGCCAACAGGCCGCGGGTCGCACTGTGCACCGCGGTGCCCAGGCGGCGCAGCGCCAGCAGCAGATCAGCGGGTTCGTCGACGTCGAGCCCGGTACCGATGCGATCGAGTGTGCTCGACGCAAGACCCGCGCGCTCCGCGCTCGCCAGGTGCCCGGCATAACTGTCGCGCCCGAAACACAGCTGCGGCGCGGCGCCTGCCTCGAACACGAGCAGGTTGGTGCCGCTGCCGTGCCGGTCCGGCGCGATCACGACACCGCCGCGCTGTGCCTGCAGCGACAGTGCCGCACCGATATCCGCTTCCGCCAGCAGCGGCAGGTCGGCATGCAGGACCAGCACCTGGCCGTCCCCGATTCGCTGGGCACCACGGGACAGCACCGCGTTGAGGCCGCTGCCGCCGAGTTCGACCTCGGACCAGCAGTCGGCGCCGCACTCAACCGCCAGCGCCGCCGCGGCGGCATCGTCGGTAATGAGGTTAACGCTCTCGACCCGCGGGTGGCGCACCAGCACCGACAACACGTCCGAGGCCATGGCGCGCGCCAGGGCGCTGCGCTCGGGCGGCGTGAGCAACGTCGCCAGGCGCGACTTCACCTGGTCCAATGATTTCAGTGCTACCAGCGCATGTGCCACTACTACAACTCCAACAGGGCGAGGACCGCGCGTGCCAGGCGCTGCTTGTCCTCGCGGCTGCGCATCACCGTCGGCGCCACCGCCGCGGCCATGCCCAGTCTCTCTATCTCCGGCACCAGTGTAGCGTCACTGTCGTCCATAACGAAGTGGTCCAGGAGTCCCGGGTAGCGTGTCGCGTAGTGCCGCGCCACACCCGGTGCGGTAGCCGGCACGCCCAGTTCCGCCATCATCTTGGCGGCCGGCCCCTTCAGCGCGGCGCCCGCAACGATGGGCGACACCAGCACCACGGGAACGCCGGCGCCCGCCAGCGCGGCGGCAAGTCCGGGCAACTGCAGGATCGGGTCCACGCTGACAAACGGGTTGGAGGGGCAGATCACGATACCTCCCAGGCTCCCGTCTGCAATGAGTTGCAGTACCGCCGGATTGGGCGCGGCGGACTCGATCCCGGTGAACGTGAATCCGGTCACGGCCGGCGCGCAGCGCTCGCGCACGAAATAGTGCTGGAACGGCAGCTCGCCGGCGGCGGTATGCACCGTGGTGCGCACGGGATCCGCCGACATCGGGTGCACGGCGCAGCCCACTCCCAGGCGCGCCGCGAGCGCGGTCGTTACCTCGGGCAGGGACGCCCCCTGCGCGAGCTGCTCGCTGCGCCACAGGTGCGTCGCGAGATCGCGGTCGCCCAGCGCAAACCAGGTCTCGCCGCCCAGCTCGCCGAGCGCGTGCAGCGCGTTGAACGTCTCCCCTTCCAGCCCCCAGCCCTGCGCGGCGTTGGCGCGGCCGGCAAGCGTGTAGAGCAGGGTGTCGATATCGGGGCTGATATGCAGGCCGAGGTGCTCGAAGTCATCGCCCGTATTAACGAGCAGGTGCAGGTCGCCGGCCGGGAGCACATCCGCCAGCCCGAGAGCGAGCTTGGCGCCGCCGACGCCGCCCGTGAGGGCTAGCACCTTACCGGCACCCGCCATCAGCGGAACAGGTCCAGGGCGCGGTCGCGCAACAACGGCGCGGCGCCGCCACTACTCGTCGCGAGGCGCAGGCCGCGGACCAGCACCACGGGACAGGCCTCGGCGGCCTCGCCCATCACCAGTGCCGCCGCGGCGGCGAGTTCGTCCGCCACCGCCGGCTCGGTAACCTCCAGGACGTTGCCGAACAGGTCCGTGTCGCCGATCTGGTTGTGCAGTGGCTCCAGGCCCGCGGTGCCGATGGCGACGCCGACAGTGCCGTTGCGCCAGGCGCGGCCCATGCTGTCGTTCACCAGCACCTGGGGCTGGACGCCGGTGAGTTCCCCCACGCGAACGCGCAGCGCCGCGGCGGATGCGTCGGGGTCCCGCGGCAGCAGCAGCACGCGGGGGTTTTCCGGTTCCGAGCGGATATTGGAGCGGTCGATCCCGGCATTGGCGTGCACGTAACCATTGCGGTGCTCGACGATAATGACGCCAGGGCGCACGCGCAGGACCTCGCGGCTCTCATCGAGGATGAGTTGGACGAGGCGCGGGTCCTTCGCGGCCTGCGCGGCGAGTTCCCGCGCCCTCGCCGACACCTCGACATCGGCCAGGTAGGCATAGCGCCCCTCGGCCTTGGACACGACCTTTTGCGCCACCACGAGCACATCGCCGGCGATGAGCTGCAGGTCGTTGTCCCGCAACGCGTCGACCAGCTGCACGGCGAGATCATCCCCGGGTTCCACCAGGGGAAAATGCTCGAGGGGGATCAGTTCCAGGCGCGCCACGCGGGGGCCGTGTCGTCAGGGGATCGCCGCGGGGCCTAGTGCTGCCCGTCCAGCCCCGTGATCTTGATGCCGGCGTGGCAATCGTATTGCTTGTTGATCACGATCAGCACCGAGGTGAGCGCCTCCGCCGCCGCGGCGTTGTTGATCATGCCGGCGTGGTAGCCGCGCATGCCGGCCGCCTCGACCAGTTCGATGACCGCCTGGCGGGCGTCCTTCTTGTTGCCGCAGACGAGGACGTCACACTCCACGGCGTCGCCCTCCTGCAGGTGCGCGGCGGCGACGTTCTGGAAGGCCGACACAACCGCGACGCCGTCACCCAGGAGTTCCTGGGCGATCTGCCCCGCACTGCCCTGCTCCGGCAGCTGCACGCGGCCCACCTTGGGCGGCACCAGCGGGACGGTCACGTCGATGAGTACTTTGCCCTCGAGGGCATCCCTGACCAGTTCCAGGGTGCTGGCCTGGTGACTGAAGGGCACCGTGATCGCGACGATATCGGCGGCCTGCGCGGCGGCCAGGTTCTCCATGGCCGCCACGGTGACCTCGCCCACCCCGCGCTCCGCCATCACCTCGCGCAGGTCGGCCACGGCCGCCTCCGCTTTCTCCTGGGTGCGCGAGCCGATGATCACGCGGTAGCCCGCCTGGGTCCAACGCCGGGCCAGGCCCGTGCCGAGGTCGCCGGTACCGCCGAGTATCGCCAGTACAGGCAGGTTGTCTGTCGTCATAATGTCTTTCCCGAAGGGGCGGTCATCGCCGTGCTCTAGGGCGCGCGGTACGCCAAGGTACAACCGCCGGTGAATTGTGCCGCACACCCGCCGAGCCGGGCTGAACTGAAATTTTCAGGCAGTGTGAATTCGGTTAGGATACGCGCAGCCCGAGCATATTATGTAAATCATCCGGCATTCTCAAGCGCGCCAACCCGTGCAGCAGACGGCGATAACCCACTGTTTTCACAGGCTTCGTGCGCAGGACCCCAGGAGAAACAACACATGGACAACCCACTGGATTTCAGTGGCAAGGCAGTGATCGTCACGGGCGGTGGCAAAGGCGTCGGTAAGGGTATTACCGAGCGCTTCCTCGAGGCGGGGGCCAGTGTCCTGATCTGCGGCCGCGGCGAGCCGGATGCGCTGCCGAGTGCCGGCGGCAACACGGCGCAGTTCGTCGCCTGCGACGTGCGCGACTACGAACAGATCGAGGCCTGCGTGGCGGCCGCCGTCGAGCGCTTCGGGCGGCTCGACGTGCTGGTGAACAACGCCGGCGGCGCACCGTACGCGGAGGCGGCGACGGCATCGCCGCGCTTCTCCGAGTCCATCATCCGCCTCAACCTCATCGCACCGCTGAACTTCAGCCAGGTGGCCAACCGGGTCATGCAGGAGCAGCCGGAAGGCGGCTGCATCATCAATATCGCCAGCGTCAGCACGATCCGGCCCTCGCCCGGTACCGCCGCCTACGGCGCGGCCAAGGCCGGACTGGTCAACCTCGGCACGTCGCTCGCCGTGGAATGGGCGCCCAGGGTGCGCGTCAACGCGCTCGTGGTTGGGCTTACCGAGACCGAACAATCCCACCTGCACTACGGCGATGAGGCTGGGATCGCCGCGGTCGGCGCCACTATCCCGCTCGGGCGCATGGCCGTGCCGCGCGATGTCGGCAACGCCTGCCTGTTCCTCGCCTCGCCGCTGGCCTCCTATGTCAGCGGCACCAATTTCGCGGTGCACGGCGGCGGCGAAAAGCCCGCGTTCCTCGCGGCGGCGAACGTCGACCAGTAACCCCGGCGGGGTGTCGGAGCTTTCACCTGGTCGATCGAATGGCGGTATAATTTTTACTTTGCTGGACTGGCCAGCAACCACCGAACAATTCCAGGGTTGGCACCGTCGGCACGGTCGCCGCCCCTGCAATGCCAGAGTGACGATGACCGACATCCCTGCACAGCCCGGAAAATTCTCCGCGACTCTCGTACTGGAAGATGACGTGCGCCTCGGTGGAATCCTGTCCACTCTCCTCGATGGGCGCCTGCAACTGGAATCGGTAGCGATCCTCGACGATCCAGAGGGTGATGAGCCCGTCAATATCGCTACTGGTTCGAGCGCCGTACTATCAATCGCCGGCGACCAACCAGACGCACCCGACAGCGCCAACGTCACTATCTCCGGGCTGTCCGGCGACTGCATCGCTCTCGCGTTCGATCTCGATGACCAGCCGCTGGCGCTAAGCTACCGTGAGGCTATCGCTCAAGGTCCCGTCGAAGTCGCGGCTCCCGCAGAGGAACTCGCGGCGAAGGAAGGCGGACCAGGCAAGCGCACGACCCTGTCCGATAGTCTCGCCGAGTTGGACCTCGGCAAGCGCGGACCCAAAGCCGTCTCGCCGGAGTACGCAGATCTCCTAGCCAAACTGGAGTTCGAGGCAGTCGATCAGCTTGAACGCGCCCTGCATCCTTTCATGGAAGACCTCGCTGGCTATCTACAGGACCTGTCCTCGCGACTGCATCAGCACCTGAGTGGCCGCAACTGGCACTACGAGGCAGCGGTCACCCTGAGGCGCAAGGGCGATACAATTGTGGGTAGGCTGATGCAACAGATCCTATCTTATTTTCAGGACCTCACCCCACGCATCAGTGATGACCAGTTCTGGCAATTTGACAAGGCCCGCAACAGCGTGGATGACCTCAACATAATCGGGACGCAGGAGTTCGAGGATTACCTTGCCATCGACCGCATGGTTACCGCGGGGCAAGAAGAACATCGCCTCGGCCTTGAGGCGCTGACCGTACGTATGGCAACACTTATTGGCGCAGACCCGAACAGGGTGCGGCTGCCGATTCATGTACGGCAACTAAGTCGCGCGTTCCAACAGGCATTGCGGCCCGAGGACATCGCGCCCAATGTGCAAACCCAGATCTTCGACTACTTCGCGGAGCGCTTCATCCGCCAGTTGGACGGCTACTACGAACCCCTGAACGAGATGCTGGCCGAGGGCGACGTCCGCCCGCGCGTCGAGGCGGAAATACGGATGAAAGGCTCGCTGCTAAACCAGCCGGAAAGCGAAAACCGCAGGCGTCGGCCGCCACGCCTGCGCGCGATCAAGCCAGAGCGTGAGGCCTCTGGTGACGGTGAGATACATATTGCGCGCCGACTTGGTCGCCCGGCGGAGTCCGAAGACGCGCTCGAAGTGGCGCACCAGGCTCAACCGAACGCCGCCACGGAGGCCGGAGGCGGCGCACAGCAAGAACCGGCAGAGCGCGCCAAGTTGCACCGGCAAATAGGCGAGCAGATCGCAGAGTTCGTGGGCTACTCGGATCCGGAGCGACTCTATCAATCTGTCATTGAGGCGCTGAACTTCCGCCGCCAGACTCAGGGGCTGGCCGGTGCCGAGGGCATGGCACTGCCGGCCGACACGCCAATGAGCGGTACTTGGGATGGCGCAACAGTGCCAAGTTCGGAAGTTGACCAGGGACGCCTCGCCGACGCAGAGTCCATCGCGCGCGCACTCAGCGCATTGCAACACAACACGCAGGCGCGCCAGACCGTGCAAGAAATCGATTCGCTGCGCGAATACCTGGCGTCCCACAGGGAGCAAATCGAGGATCTGCAACATACCAGCGGACTCACAGCGGAAAGCCTCAACCAGCTCGACCTGGTGGACAACCTTTTTGGCACTATCCGCTCCCAGGCGGACGTCTCCGCCGCTCTAAAACCTGCTCTTAGTAACTTGCAGATCCCACTGGCCAAACTCGCCCTGCTCGACCAAAAGTTCTTTGCCGACCAGACTCACTCGGCGCGGGTCGTGATCGACCGCCTGTCCTCTCTCGCCACCAGCGCGAATTTTCCAAACAAGGCGCTGGAAGGGCGCATCGGCGAGATTGTCGAAGACATTATCAGGGAGTACGAGGCAGACACGGCAGTCTTCGACGCGGCCCTGAAAAAAATTGACCGCCTCGCGGCGCAGCAGGAACGCGCACAATCGCGCAATGTCGAGCGAGTCATCCGCACAATGGAAGGCCAGGAGAGACTCGCAGCAGCGCGGCGCGAGGTCGAAGAGTTGATTGGTGCCTACCTGAAACCTCCGGCCGCGCCCCGCCTGTTGCTCGACCTTGTGGACAATGGCTGGCGCGACCTTCTGGTGCTGATCCACCTGAAAGAGGGCACCAACAGTATCTCCTGGTCGGAACAGGCCCAAGCCCTCGCCAAGCTCAGCAACTGGCTCGGCGATATGCGGCGCGGGTTGGCAGACCCGGACGAGGCCGTGGCACGCGGTAAGGACGCCGAACCAGTTCTGGACATGATAAGGGAACAGATATCAAGTGCGATGCCCACAAATTTCGGGCACGACGAGGTCCTTAAACAAATGCGCGCGGTCCTTCGTGGCGACGGCGAGGTGGAGACCGCGCCGGTCGAGGGTGATCGCGCGACCAACGAACCGGATGCCGCGAGTGTGCGCGCCCGCGTCGAAGATTTGCCTCGCTTGCGGCGCTGGGTCAAGCGCGTGGAGCAGCTTTCCACGGGCGCCTGGTTGACCTACCGCGACCGCCAGAACCGCAAGAAGAGAATGCAGCTCGCATGGATATCTCCCGATCGCGACCGCTACATTTTCGTCAACGAGCGCGGTCAACGCGTTGCGGACCTGAGCGCGATCCGTCTGGCTCGCCAACTGAGTCGCGGGGTGCAGCCACCCGCTCCGGCAGATCGCCTGTCGGTCGTAGACAAGAGTATGTTTACCACGCTGGAGAACGTGCAGAAGACGCTCAGCTTCGAACGCAATCACGACAGCCTGACACGACTGATCAACCGCGAGACATTCGTCAGCCAGATGCGCCGAGCGCTGCGGCACAGCCAGCAGAAAGGCTCGCAACACGCGGTGCTGTACATCAACATCGACCAGTTCAACCTCGTCAATGATGTCTACGACCGGGTCACAGGCGACGGTGTGTTGCTGGAGTTCGCTCGCCTGCTGGCACAGCTCAACGGCCGCAAGGCATCCTCTGCACGAATCGAGGGCGATGAGTTCGCTGTACTACTGCTCGACCGCCCCATCCAGGTCGCAACCAGGGTGGCGGAGAAAATCCGCTCTGACATCGAAGCCACCAGCATCAATATCGAGGGCGAGGATGTTTCCTTCACTGTCTCCATCGGCGTCACCGCGATCCTCGAACACAGCCCAGGAGTAGAGGCACTCCTGGGGGCCGCGGCCGCCGCCACGCGCCGCGCCAAGCAACTGGGTCGCAATCGGGTGGTGCAATTCCAGGCGAGCAGTGAGCAAAAGAATGCAAGCGACTTCCAGAACCAGCGCGAGCAGACACGGGAGAACCTTGAGGAGGCACTGGCTACCGACCGCTTCGTGTTGCGAGCGCAGCCGATCGTACAGAGCGCGGTGGAAGGCGGGGGCAGCACGCTGCAGTACGAGCTACTGCTTGGCCTGCGCAACCAGGACGGCACACTTGAATCCCCCGAGGAGTTCATCGAGTCCGCCGAACGGTACGGCTTCATGACCCTCGTAGACCGCTGGGTGGTACGCGAGGCTTTCCGCTGGATCAGCAAATTGATGGACGAGCAGAAGGTGGTGCCTCACCTCGCCATCAACCTTTCCGGAGCCAGCGTAGTAGACGACCAATTTATGGACTACCTGTTGGAGCAAATATCCGAGTTCGGTGTGGGCACGAGTCGTCTCTGTTTCGAGATCACCGAGACAGGAACGATTTCCAATCTGGTTAAGGCCGCAGATTTCGTGCGTGCGTTTCGCAATATTGGCTGCAAGTTTTCCATCGACGATTTCGGCACCGGCCTGGCCAGCCACAACTACCTGCGCGAACTGCCCGTTGATTACGTCAAGATCGACGGCAGCTTCATCCAGGGGCTTGAGTCAAACCGCCAGGACTACGCGATGGCGCGCTCGATCAACGACCTCGCGCACTTCCTCGGCCAGCAGACTATCGCCGAGTCCGTGGAAAACGAATCCAC
>JAUIEP010000317.1 GCA_030428835.1 Gammaproteobacteria bacterium
CCGGCATCGGTGTGCCTGGCGAGCCTTGCGTGCACGGTTGTCGCCACGCGATCCCAGCCCTCCGGTAGCTGGTCATCCGCGAGGGCCCGTGCCCAGTCAAGGTACTGCTCCTGCTCGCTCACATTCCCACCCCCGCGCCTAGTTTACGTCACCGGGGCGCTGTGGCCAGCGCGGGGGGTGCGTTATATGATTGTGCCCCCTGCCTGATACGTGCAAATAAGAGGGCGACGTGTGAACGATACAGTGTTGATTGTCGGCGCTGGCGGCCAGCTCGGCTCGGAGCTGCAGGCCACCTGTCCCGCCGGCGTGCGCGCGGTCGCGGTGCGGCGCGCGGAGCTCGATATCGCCGATGCCGATGCCGTCGCGGCGCGCATCGAGCGCGAGGTGCCGGTCCAGGTTATCAATGCGGCCGCGTATACCGCCGTGGACAAGGCGGAATCCGAACCCGAGGCCGCCGCGCTCGGCAATGCCACCGGCCCGGGTGTACTCGCCGCCGCCTGCGCCGCCGCCGGCGCGCGCTTTATCCATATCTCCACCGACTTCGTATTCGACG
This sequence comes from Gammaproteobacteria bacterium, assembly GCA_030428835.1. Taxonomy (GTDB): domain Bacteria; phylum Pseudomonadota; class Gammaproteobacteria; order Pseudomonadales; family Halieaceae; genus Marimicrobium. The sequence continues at coordinate 554 of JAUIEP010000317.1, forward strand.
GTTCGTCCTCCGTACCCTACACCCCGGACGCGCCCACCTCGCCACTCGGCGAGTACGGCCGCAGCAAGCTGGAGGGTGAACTCAAGGTGCGCGCCGCGCTGCCGGACGCGTTGATCATTCGCACCGGCTGGGTGTATTCGGCATTCGGTCACAATTTCGTCAAGACCATGTTGCGCCTGATGGGCGAACGGGATGAACTGGCCGTGGTCTCCGACCAGGTGGGTACGCCGACTTGGGCCAGGGGCCTCGCCCTGGCCGTCTGGGCGGCTATCGCTCGCCCGCAACTCACCGGTACCTATCACTGGAGCGACGCAGGCGTCTGCAGCTGGTACGACTTTGCCGTGGCCATCTGCGAGGAGGGCAATGCCCTGGGCTTACTCCCGCGGCCGGTGCACGTGCGGCCGATAGCGGCGGTGGACTACCCGACACCCGCGCAGCGCCCCGCCTACAGTGTGCTGGACAAGGCCGCGAGCTGGCGCGACCTGGAACTGCAGGGCGTACATTGGCGCGAGCAATTGCGCGGTATGCTGAAGGATTTGAAGGAGCAGGAGAATGCCTAGATCGCTACTGGTCACCGGTGCCGCCGGATTCATCGGCGCCAACTTCGTGCACTACTGGATGGGCCAGCACCCCGGTGATGCCGTGGTGGCCTACGATGCGCTGACCTACGCGGGCAACGAGGCCAACCTCGCGCCGCTTGCGGGCAACGACCGCTTCGCTTTCGTGAAGGGCAATATCTGCGACTACGACCTCGTGCTGCAGACCCTGCGCGATTACAACGTGGACACGATCGTGCACTTTGCCGCGGAGAGCCACGTCGATCGCTCCATCACCGGCCCCGACGCTTTTATCGAGACCAATCTCGTCGGCACGCACACGATGCTCAAGGCAGCGCGCGAACACTGGATGGGCGGCGCGGCCGTCACCCCGCATCGCTTCCACCATGTGTCCACCGACGAGGTCTACGGCTCGCTGAGCAGGACCGCGCCCGGCTTCCACGAGGAGCAGAAGTACGAGCCGAACTCGCCGTACTCCGCGAGCAAGGCGGGCTCTGACCACCTCGTGCGCGCCTACCTGCACACCTACGGCCTGCAGGTCAGCACCAGCAACTGCTCCAACAACTACGGCCCGTACCACTTCCCCGAGAAACTCATCCCGCTGTGC
>JAUIEP010000176.1 GCA_030428835.1 Gammaproteobacteria bacterium
GGGGATCATGTCCGATTTGAAACAGGAACACGACGCGGCGATGGCCCAGTTGACGGGGCCCGGCGCACCCTTCGAGTTGGCCGGCAGCGAGGAGCAGGGGTTTTTCTACGCCGGTGCGCCGGCCACCTTGCGCGAGGCCCTGGACGCGGGCCGCGCACACGGCGACAAGGAGTTCCTGCTGTACGAGGGCGAGCGCCGCAGTTTCAACGCGCTTTTTGCGGAGGCGGACGCGCTGGCCGCCGCGCTGCAGGCGCAGGGGATCGGCAAGGGGGATCGCGTGGCGATCGCCATGCGCAATTATCCCGAGTGGATGGTGGCGTTTATCGCCAGCGCCGCGATCGGCGCGGTGATCGTACCTGTAAACAGCTGGGGCCAGCCCGCCGACGTCGCCTTCGCCGTGACCGATGCGGGCGCCCGGGTCGTGCTGTGTGACCAGTCGCGCTATGACGGCGTGGCCGACCTGTTGCGCGAGCAGGGCATCCTCGCGGTGATCGCGCGCCCGGCGAACGCGGAAGATCCGCTCGGCCTCGCCAACTTCGTGGCCGGCTTCGAGGGCGCCACGCCACAGCCGGTGGACATCGACGGCGACGACCTCGTGTTGATCATGTACACCTCCGGGACCAGCGGCAAGCCGAAGGGTGCGGCCTCCACCAACCGCGCGCTGTGCCAGGCGCTGTTCAACATGGACTGCAACGCGATGGCCGCGGCGATGACCAACGGCGAGGCCATCGGCACCATGCTGGAAAAGGGCTATGAGCCCACCGCGCTGCTGGCGGTGCCGCTCTTCCACGTGAGCGGCCTGCACGCGCAGTTCCTGTCACACCTGCGCGCCGGCCGGCGCATCGTCATGATGTTCAAGTGGGACGTCGACCGCGCGCTCGACTACATCGAGCAGGAGCGCATCACGACCATCGGGGCGGCGCCATCCATGATCCTCGACCTGCTGGAGTCGCCGCGCTTCGCGACGGCCGACACCGACAGCCTGTTCTCCCTCGGCATCGGCGGCGCGGCGACGCCACCGAAGGTCGGCAAGTTGCTGGCGGAGAAGGTGCCGCAGAACTTCAGCGGGACCGGTTACGGGATGACCGAGTCCAATGCCCAGGGCGCTTCGTTTACCGGCAAGGCCTGGAGCGCGAAGCCGGGCAGTTCCGGCTATCCGCATCCCATCGCGCAGTTCCGCATCTGCGACGACCAGGGCAATGAGCTGCCGCGTGGCGAGACGGGCGAAATCTGGATTCGCAGCTGCACCAATGCGCGCGAGTACTGGAACCGGCCCGAGGCGAACGCGCAGGACTTCCGCGACGGCTGGTTCAAGACCGGCGACATCGGCTACTTCGACGAGGACGGCTTTATCTACCTGGCGGACCGCGCCAAGGACATGATCATCCGTGGCGGTGAGAACATCTACCCGATCGAGATCGAGAACCAGCTGATAGAGCACGAGGCGGTGAAAGAGGCCGCGGTGATCGGCGTGCCCCACGAACGCCTCGGCGAGGAGGTCTGCGCCGTGGTGCACCTGCACGGGACCCTGTCCGAAGAGGAACTGCTGGCCTTTGCCCGCGAGCGCCTCGCGGGGTTCAAGGTGCCGAGCCGGGTGATATTCACCGACCAGCCGCTGCCGCGCAACGCGGCCAACAAGGTCCTGAAACCGCTGCTGCGCAAGGGAATTCTCGAGGAACTGGGCCTCGCGAGCTGAGGGCCAGTATCCACCTTGGGAATAGCAAGAATCCCCCCTATTTATTTCATTTATGTGACAGGCCTACCTACACTTAGCGCCAAGCAGTGAGGTCGGATTGGCACCGTTCCAGCCGGCCTTGCAGGGATTTTCCACCGCCAAGTGAATGAGGTGCCTCATGTCCGATATCCAGAATGACATCGACGAGCTCGCCGGCCTGTGCAACCAGCACGGCGCCGCCTGGGATGCCATCAACCCCGAGTATGCCGCCCGCATGCGCGCCCAGAACCGGTTTCGCACCGGCCTGGATATCGCCCGCTATACCGCCGGCATCATGCGCCGGGACATGGCGGAGTACGACGCCGACAGTTCGCAGTACACCCAGTCACTGGGCTGCTGGCACGGTTTCATCGGCCAGCAGAAGCTGATCGCCATCAAGAAGCACTTCGGCGACACCAACAAGCGCTACTTGTACCTCTCCGGCTGGATGATCGCCGCGCTGCGCAGCGAGTTCGGACCGCTGCCCGACCAGTCCATGCACGAGAAGACGTCCGTGCCCGACCTGATCGAAGAGCTCTACACGTTCCTGCGCCAGGCCGACGCCCGTGAACTGGGCGGCCTGTTCCGCGAACTGGACGCGGCCCGCGCGGCCGGCGACCAGGTCGCCGAGAAGGCGGTGCAGAACCAGATCGACAACTTCCAGACCCACGTTGTGCCGATCATTGCCGACATCGACGCCGGTTTCGGCAACGCCGAGGCGACCTACCTGCTGGCCAAGAAGATGATCGAGGCGGGCGCCTGCGCCATCCAGATCGAGAACCAGGTGTCCGACGAGAAGCAGTGCGGCCACCAGGACGGCAAGGTTACCGTACCCCACGAGGACTTCCTCGCGAAGATCCGCGCGGTGCGCTACGCCTTCATCGAACTCGGTGTCGACGACGGCGTTATCGTTGCGCGCACCGACTCGCTGGGCGCCGGCCTCACGAAGCAGATCGCCATCACCCACACGCCGGGTGACCTCGGGGACCTGTACAACAGTTTCCTCGACTGCGAGGAACTCGACGTCAGCGAGATGAACCATGGCGACGTGCTGATCAAGCAGGGCGACAAGCTGGTCCGCCCCAAGCGCCTGCCATCCAACCTCTACCAGTTCCGCAAGGGCACCGGTGAGGATCGCTGCGTGCTGGACTGCATCACGTCACTGCAAAGCGGCGCCGACCTGCTCTGGATCGAGACCGAGAAGCCCCACGTCGGCCAGATCGGCGGCATGGTCAACCGCATCCGCGAGGTCATCCCCAATGCCAAGCTGGTCTACAACAACAGCCCGTCCTTCAACTGGACACTGAACTTCCGCCAGCAGGTCTTTGACGCCTGGGCGGAAGCAGGCAAGGACGTCTCCGGTTACGAGCGCGACAAGCTGATGAGCGCCGACTACGACGAGTCTGACCTCGCGGCGGAGGCGGACGAGAAAATCCGCACCTTCCAGGCGGACGCGGCGCGCGAGGCCGGCATCTTCCACCACCTCATCACGCTGCCGACCTACCACACCGCGGCCCTGTCCACGGACAACCTGGCCAAGGAGTACTTTGGCGAACAGGGCATGCTCGGCTACGTGGCGGGCGTGCAGCGCAAGGAAATCCGCCAGGGTATCGCGTGCGTGAAGCACCAGAACATGGCGGGCTCCGACATGGGCGACGACCACAAGGAGTACTTTGCCGGCGACGCCGCGCTCAAGGCGGCGGGCAAGGACAACACCATGAACCAGTTTGGCTGATCTCCCCTCGGCCTGCTCGCCATCACCTGGCGGGTAGCGGTGAAACAAAAAAACCCCGATCAAGCGATCGGGGTTTTTTTATGCCGAAAAATCGCGGGAAAGGTGTCTCGACTGCTAAAGCCCTGCTGCATATTGACCTGTTTGCGCTTTGCCTCTAGGCTTCCATTCATTTTGTACACGCGTGTCCGAAAATGGTCGCGCCCACAGACAGCGCTGCAAGGGAGCCGTTGCCGCAGCACGGGCACATAGTAAGGGAGCCTGACGTGAAGAAAACCTATTGTGCGGTCCTCTTGTTCATAACGGTGCTCGCGGGCCAGAACGTGGCCGGCGCGGCGCCATCGCCTGAGACCCGTTGCAGCGCCCTGCTTACGGTGCAACTGGACGGCGTAAAAATCCACAGCGCCACGTTGCAGGCGGCGGGGCAAAAGGTGCCCGGGAGCAGCATGCCACCATTGGGTGAGGGCCTGCCGCCCATACCGGATGTGTCGGGCCTCCCCGAGTTCTGCCGGGTCAACGCCAGCGCGCACCCGGAGCCGGGGTAAAACATCTACTTCGAGGTCTGGATGCCCAGCACTGGCTGGGACGGGCGACTCAACGGCGGCAACGCGGGTGGGTTCGCCGGCTACGTCAACTACCTGGACCTGGCGGCGGCGGTGCGTTCGCGGCAGGCGGCCGTCGCCACGGATACGGGCCACCGCGACGAGGGCATGTCCGGTGACTGGGCGAAGGGGCGGCCCGAGCGTGTGCGCGACTACGGCTGGCGCGGCGTGCACCTGTCGACCGTCGCGGCGAAGGCGCTGCTCAAGGCGTTTTACGGTCGCGGCCCGGACCACTCTTACTTCATCGGTTGCTCCAACGGCGGTCGCCAGGGCCTGATGGAGGCCGCGCGCTTCCCCGGCGACTACGACGGCATAGTAGCCGGCGCACCGGCGGTGCGCCTGACTGATGTCAGCCTGTCCATGATCGCCACCGTGCAGGCGCAGCACGCCGAGGGCGCCGCCATATCCCCGGCGCAGGTGCCCGCGCTGCAGAAGGCAGTGCTGGCACAGTGCGATGCGCTGGACGGCGAGAAGGACGGCCTGCTGCAGGACCCGCGGCAGTGTGACTTCGACCCTGCTGTCCTTGCATGTGACAACGACGCAGCGGAAACCTGTTTCTCCGCGGCGCAGATCGCGGCGCTGGAGCATATCGAGCGCGGCAGGCTGGCGCCGGACGGCACGCGGCTCGCCTATGGCTTTCCCGCATCCGGGGCAGAAGCGGGCAAGCCCTTTCCCGGCCTGGGCTGGGAGGGCTGGATCACCGGCGAGGGCGGGCAGCCGCCGAATCACGCCGTGTTCCCGGGAGAAATGCTCGCCAACTTTTTCCCTGAACCGTTTGCGACACCACAGGACTTCGATTTCGCGAGGCACGTGGATCGCTACCGCGCGCACCTCGCCGGCGACCTGGACGCCTCGGCCGACCTCAGCGCTTTCGTGCAGCGGGGCGGCAAGCTGATCATCTGGCACGGCTGGGCGGATGTGGCAATCTCGCCGCTGCTGGCAATCGACTACTACGAGGAAGTGCTGCGTACCTCCGGTCCGGCGGCGAAGGATGCGGTCCGCCTGTTCATGATCCCGGGGGCGCAGCATTGCGCCGGCGGAACGGGCTACGCGTCGATCGGCCAGATGTCGGCGCCATCGCCCGACGCGACGGCGCGGGAGAACCTCGGCGCGGCCATCCAGGCCTGGGTGGAGGAGGGTCGCGCGCCGGACAGCCTGGTCGGCCGCAAGGGCCTGCCTATCCCGGGCGCGGGCGGGAAGAAGGTGCAGACCGGCCTGCACTGCGCCTACCCGGCGCTCGCGACACGCTCGCCGGGCGAGGCGTCATCCGCACTGGCGGACTGGTCCTGCCGCGCGCCCTAGCGAACCGCGCGTTCCGCTGAGTCCACGGGCGCATTGACGCCAGGCAGGTCGCGCGCCCCGGCGCGCACGTAGGCGTGGATCTGCCGCACCACGTCCTCGGGCAGGTAGTCGAAGCGCGGCATGCCGCGCTGCAGCACGCCGTTGCGCAGCACGGCACTGAAAGACTCAGGATACAACGCCACGCGCGACTCGCGCAGGTCGGGCGCGGGTGAGCCCGCGGAATTGAGGTTCATGCCGTGGCACATCGAGCACATGAGCGCGTAGTGCGTGCGTCCCGGCGCGATGTCGTCCACCGCGATGCTGACCGCCGGGTCGTCCACCGCGTAGACGGCCATGTCCGGCCCGGGCGAGGGCGGCAGCGACTGTTTGCCACCCAGCCCGAAGGTGAGCACGCGCCGCGGTTGCGCGCCGTACTTCCAGCCCGCGTCCATCAGGTCGCTCATCACCGAGGCCGAGCCGCCGTAGCCGACCAGCAGCGACACGTACTGTGCGCCGTCAACGGTATAACTGCTCGGCGCGCCGATGATGCCGAGGCCGGCGTTGAAGCGCCACAGCACCTCGCCCGTGGCCGCGTCGTGCGCCGTGACATAGCCGTCCGCCGTGCCCTGGAATACGAGGCCGCCCGCGGTGGCCAGCGTGCCGCCGTTCCACAGGGTGTCCTGCTGGTGCTGCCAGCGCGCCTCCTGCTTCACGGGGTCCCACGCGATCAGTTTGCCCTTGCCGTCCTCGGGCTCCAGCGCGACGTTTTTCATGACCATGCCGGCGAAGGCAAACTCGCCCGGCCGTGCTTCACCGCGACGGAACATCGTGCCCATCTGCATGTAGGGGATGTAGACGAGCCCGGTGTCCGGGTTGTATGACATGGGCTGGAAGTTGTGCGCGCCCGTGGTGCCGGGGAAGATGGTGAATTCGCCGCTCTCATAGCGGATGCCCGGGTACTCCACCGGGCGCCCGGTGGCGAGGTCGATGCGCTCTGCCCAGTTCGCCTTGCCGACCTTTTCGGCCGAGAGCAGTTCGCCCGTCTCGCGGTCCAGCACGTAGAAAAAGCCGTTGGTGGGCGCCTGCATCAGCACCTTGCGCGGATTGCCGTCGATCTCCAGCGTCGCGGCGATCATGTTGGCCGTGCACTTGTAGTCCCAGGCCTCGCGCGGGTTCATCTGGTAGTGCCAGACGTACTCGCCCGTGTCCGCATCCAGCGCCACGATCGAGGCGAGGTAGAGGTTGTCGCCGCCGCCGGGGCTGCGCACCTCCACGTCGTAGGGCGCGCCGTTGCCGACACCGATGTAGAGTTGGTCGAGTTCCGGGTCCCAGGTCATGCCATTCCACACGGTGCCGCCGCTGCCGCCGATGCCCATCGCGTCGACCTTCCAGTACTCGCCCCGCCATGTTTTTGCCGCGCGCTCCATGGCCGGATTGCCGCGATTGTCCTCGGGCGAGCCCGGCACCGTGTAAAAGCGCCACAGTTGCTTTCCGGTGGCGGCGTCGAACGCCGTCACGTAACCGCGCATGCCCAGGTCGCCGCCGCCGTTGCCGATGATCACGCGGCCGCCGAATGTGCGCGGCGCGCCGGTGCTGGAGTAGCGCGTGCCCCTGGCGATGGTGTCCGCTATCCACAGCACCTTGCCGGTTGCCGCGTCCAGCGCGTGCAGGCGCCCGTCGATGGACGCGGCGAACACGCGGCCGTCCTCGTACGCCGCGCCGCGGTTGACGTTCATGCCGCCGACCTTGTCGGGGTTGTGCTTCCATACCTCGGGGTCGTACTGCCACAGCAGCTTGCCGCTCACCGCCTCCACCGCGTAGACCTTCGCCGTGCTGCCCGTGAAATACAGGACGCCGTTGACCGCGAGCGGCGTGGCCTCCAGCGAGGCCTCGCCCGGCAGGTCGAGGTACGAGACCAGCCCGAGCTTGCCCACGTTGTCACGGTTGATCCTGTCGAGGCGGCTGAAGCTGCTCTCGTCCGCGGCGCCGCCTGGCGCCGGCCAGTCGGCCGCTGTGCCGATTGCTGCGCCGATTGCTGTGCCGTTGCCCGCGGCGTGGGCCGCGGGTGAACCCAGGCATACGAGCAGCGCGAGGGCGACCAGCGCCGTGCGGGGGTTGGTAGTGCTGTGGTAGGTCATTCCGGGCTCCGTGCTCGCGCAGTGCGTGCGCGATTATTTTGCGTGGGCAATGCCGTTACTGTACATTTATGTCCATTAAAATCAATTCCGCGCCGCCATTATCCCGCCGCCCCTCACCGAGGGCAGGTTGTGCGCGACCGGCTATCGAAAAAGGAGACCGGCATGACCGCAGAGCAACGTATCGAGGCCCTTGAAAAGCAACTTCGTTACCTGACGGACCGGCAACAGATCATTGACTGCATTGCGCGCAACGCGCGCGGTTGCGACCGGCACGACCCGGACCTGCTGTCCAGTGCCTACCAGCTCGACGGGATCGACGAGCACGGCGCCGCGAACACTATCGACGGGCAGCAGTACCACGCGTGGGCGAACGAGGTCCATGCGAAGGGCTCGCTGCAGAACATGCACAACATCACCACGCACACGTGCGAAATCGACGGTGATGAAGCGCATGCCGAGAGCTACGTGATCGGCCTGTTCCTGAATCCCGACGGGGTAACGGCGCGCCTGCTGGCCGGGCGCTACATCGACCGCCTGGAGCGCTGCGACGACGAGTGGCGCATCGCGCTGCGGCGTTGCACGGTGGAGGTGATCATGAAGGCGGACGCATCCATCATCGCGTCGGACTACTTCCTCGACATGGGCTTCCTGAAGGGCCTGCGGGACAAGCAGGATGTTTCCTACCAGCGGCCGCTGACGCTGGACGACACACCGGCGGGGCACCGCTGGTAGCGCCCGCGCCGCTTATTCCTCGATCATCCGTTCCTGCAGCGTCCGCGTCCACTCGCGGGCGAAGCGGGCGGCCAGTTTGTCAGGGTCCTCGCCCTCGTGCTGCTTCTGCCACAGCAGTGTGGCCGCGATCTGGCCCAGGTGGATGTAGGTGCGGACCTCGAGGTCCACGTCTTCCGCGAGGTCGCCCCTGCGTTGCAGATCCTTCAGCCGTTTCCTCACCTGCTTGTAGAGCGGGTGCTGCTTGTTCAGTTCACCGCGCGTCAGCGCGTCGACCATCATCGCGCGGCTCACCTCGGGATTCTCGACGATCACGCGTGTCGTGAAGTACACCCGGTCGTACAGCGGCACGTCGTCGTCGAAGCGCGTCACCCCGTCCTGCAGTTGATCCGTGACCCAGCTCTTGGCCTCCTGCAGCAGGTGATCCCGGTCCTTGAAGTGGATGTACGTGACGCTGCGGCTGACATCGGCGCGCTGTGCTGCCTCTTTCAGGGACAGCGCTTCCGGACCCTTCTCCGAAATCAGGTCCACGGCCGCCTGCAGCAGGCGCGCGCGGGTGATTTCCGGGTTGCGGACGCGTTTCTTGGTCTTGGCTGCAGGTTTTGCTGTCATTGCGAATCTCAAACTAGGTAGTGTGCAGGAACGACCGGGTAACGCCCTGCAGGTTCCGGGCGTCTATCCCGCACGTGGAGGATCTGACGGACAGGACGGCGGACTGCTTTTGCCTTCTGCGATGAAGCTTGCATTGATCACCCAGCATTAATGTACACTATTGTGCACTAGTCTAGTAATC
>JAUIEP010000177.1 GCA_030428835.1 Gammaproteobacteria bacterium
CCCGCACCATCGACGCGGCGTCCACGCCCGATGCCAGGAAGTCCATGCCCCCCATCGGCGAGGCGGTCTGGCGCGGGTGCATCACCGCGCGGAAATAGCGCGCGGTCACCGGCGCGAAGGAGACCGTGCTGGGCGCTTCCGAGAGCGCCACGGTAGCCACCTCGCGCCAGTCCTCGCCGTCGTCACTCACCTCGAGGGCAGGTAACACGTTCGGTTCGCCGACGAGGCCCTGCACACCATGCACATGCAGGGTTATCCCGCGCACGGTCTGCGGCTGGTCGAAGGTCATGTCGATGACGGTGGGCGCCTTGCCCTTCGCCCTGGCCACGGCGACATGCGCGGCAAAGCGCCCGTCGCTGAGCGTGTCCGCATCCAGTGCGGTGCCGTTGCTTGCCAGCGCGGGCGTGGGCAACGCGTCACCGGCCGGCGCGGGGAAAGCCAGTACCAGCGTATCGCGCGCCAGCTCCGGCACCTCGTGCACGGTGGATGAAAGCCCCTGGGACCCCTGCCCCGCAACGTCCAGGTAGTGGCCGCTGACGCGCGGCAGCGGCGGCAGGGCCTCGGACAATGGCGCACCGCCCTCGACGGTCACGGTAGTCCACACGACCTTCTTCATGCCGTCCTCGGCCGCGACCCACGGCCCGCCCGTCTCGCTCCAGCCGGGCGAACCCGCAATGGCCAGCTCCAGGCCGCGCAGGTCCGCCTCCTCGGCCGCGAAGCGGAAGGCTTCCCGCCACTGCGGCGTCATGTACACCAGCCGCTCGTCCACGAGCTGCGGCGTGTTCAGCGCGGCGTCGAAGTTCTGCAGGCCGCCGATGCCGATGCGCTGCATCCAGTCGAGGTCGGCGCGGATGCCGTCCTTGCTGATGTTGCCGTTCATCCAGTGCCACCAGACACGCGGGCGCGCCTCGGACGGGGGATTGGCGAAGCCCTCGGCGAGTCCCTGCGGCGTCGCGCCCCGCGAAGGAGACCCGGTGGCGCCGGTAGACACGGCAAGTAATACCAAGACAGCCGGCAGTGCTGCGGCAAAAAGTCGATGCCTGATCATTGTTCTTCTAACTCCATCGTGATGCGGTGGTTGTCAGCGTGGCGATGGTCCTCACCTGACCATCGCCAACGGTACAAAAAAACTACTGTGTCGAATCAGCCGAACAGCTCGGGAATACTGCGGTCCGTCGCCATCGAGTTCGTGCCCCAGCGCTCCACCGGCAGGCCCATGGCCTGCTGCACGGTGAGGCCGATGCGCGAGATCGGGTCGGCATTGCCGGCCAGGTGGTAGCCGGTGCGCACGCGGCCGCCCGCGTTGCCGGCGACCATGGTGGGGATGCCTTCCACCGCGTGCGACTTGGCGATGGAGCAGTCCGAGTGCGCGAGCACCAGGCAGTTGTCCAGCAGCGTGCCGTCGCCCTCCGGGATGGCGTCCAGCGCGTCGAGGAAATCGCGCCACGCCAGCATGCTCTGCGAGGCGAACCAGCCCACCTGCTCCTGGTAGCCGAGCTCGGGGTTGACCGGCTCCTCGTGCGTGAGCGTGTGGTGCGTGGTGCTGGAGCCGCGACGGCGCAGGTTGGAGGTGGTGTCGGACAGCAACACGTTGAACACCCGCGTCTGGTTGCACTGCAGCGCGCGCGCCAGCAGGCCGGCCATCAGGCGGTGCGTCTCCATCACGTGTTCCATCTCCGAGTCCACCACCACGTCTTCGGGCGCATCCGGCAACGTGAAGTTCTCCACCGGCGCGGGCGGTTCGAGCTGCAGCGCGAGTTGATTTTCGAGCGTCCGTACAGCGGTGAAGTACTCGTCCAGCCTGCGCCGGTCATCCGCGCCGACGCTGCGCATGAGTCGCTGCCGGTCCTCGGTGACCGCCGACAGCACGCTCTTGTGCACCATGGTGCGCGGGTCGGGCGTGAACTGCGCGGCATTTGGGTCCTGGAAGCCCTCGCCGAACAGGCGCTGGTACAGCGCGAGCGGCGAGGTCTCGCTCGGGTTGGCGGAACCGGCGGCGCGGAACGAGTAGGAGCGCTGGATGCCGGAGGTGCTGACCTCCACGGAGCGGAAGCGCGTGTCGCGGCCGATCACATCGCCGATGAGCACATCCAGCGTGGGCGCCGCCACGCGGTCGTTGGGCACGGGTATGCCGGTGCGCAGACCCAGGCAGCCGGTGACGTGCGGCTTGTTCGGCACGCCGTCGAGCCTCACGTCGAAGCCGCTGAACAGCGCGAGGCGGTCGCGGTAGGGTTCCAGCGGTTTGAGATCCGCCGGCATGTCGAAGTCCGTACCCGTCGCGGTGGGAATCCACTTCTCGGGGACGAAGCCGCAGCCCCAGATCCACGTGCCGAAGCGCACCGGGATGCGCTGGCCCGTGGCGGCGAACGCCTTACCGCTGTCGTTGAGGAAGGCGTCGAGCAGCGGCAGGCCCATGCCCACCGCCGCGCCGCCGAGTGCGCCGCGCAAAAAACCCCTGCGATTGGTTTTGCTCATCATGACTCTCCCGCCGCGGGCACGTCGTGCCCCGTGGCTACTTCATCATTGGTTTCGGGTGCGATGCGGTAGAAGGCGTCGCTGAGCGCGATGGCGCGCATCAGCGCCGGCACGCGATAGCCGGCCGCGGCGAAGGTGGCGTCGAGGTACTCGAGGTAGGCGCGCTCACCAGGCAGCTCCCGCCGCCCCGTTGCGAAGCTGTACATGCGGCGCACGAGGCAACTGGTCGTCTGCGAATGTTCGGCCAGTGCCGTGCCCAGGCCAGACGCCGCCGCGAAGCTCTTGGCATCCAGCGCGCCGCTGACGTCGATCTCGGCGCCGTTCTCACGCGTGCGGAACGCGCCGAGGCCGTCGTAGTACTCCAGCGCGAGGCCCGCGGGATCCATCAGCACGTGGCAGGCCTTGCATTGCGTTTCCGTGGCGTGCGCCTGCAGGCGGTCGCGCGCGGTCGGGCGCGCGGCGTTGGTGTCGTCATTGATGCCGGTGAAGTCCACGTCCACCGGCGGGTCCGGCATGTGCTGGCACAGGAACACCTCGCGGATCGCCTTGCCGCGCAGCGTGGGCGAGGAGCGGCCCGGGTGCGAGTGCAGCGCGAGGAAGCTGAGGTGGGACTGGATGCCCACGCGGCCGCTGCGCTCGCTGAATTCGCCTTCCTGCCAGCCATTGCGCACGGCCACGGGCTGCCGGTACACGATGCCGAGTGAGCGCGTGAGCGGCGCGGCGCGGGTGGTGAACAGGTCGCGGTAGTCGCCCTCGCCCGCCAGCAGGTGCCCGGTAATCGTGCGCAGGGTCTGCTCCTGCGCGTCGGCGGCGACTGTCGAGTTGAACGCCGGGTAGATCACCGGGTCCTTGGCGAGGTCGTCGAACAGGTCGAAGCGCAGCATGTCGGTGAAGAATTCGCGCACGGCGGCCTCGTAGCGCGGCCCCGCCATCAACCGGTCGACCTCGCGTGCGAGGCCGTCGGGGGAATCGAGCGCACCCCGCCCGGCGGCCGCCAGCAGGCCCGCATCCGGCGCCGAGCCTGTGAGAAAGTAGCTGAGGCGCGTTGCGCGTGAGTAGGCGTCCAGGCGCGGGCTGCCGTCGGCGGCCGGGGTCGTCGCGACCGCCTCAACGCGCAGCAGGAAGTCCGGCGCCACCAGCATGCCCACCAGCGTGAACTCAAGCGCCGCGTAGAAGTCGCCCAGTCGCGTGTGCGCCGCGCGCGCCACGTCGAGCCAGGCGGTCGCCTCTTCGGCCTCCAGCGCGCGGCGGAACAACCGTGTGCCGTGGCGCTCGATGAAGGCCGCGGCGCAGTCCGGGTCGAAGTGCTGTACCGGGGGAGAATCGCAGGGCACGAACCGCTCGCGCCGCTCCGGTGCCAACACAGCCGCGGCAATCGCACCGGCCGCCGTGTCGTACTGTTCCAGGGCGAACGCCGAGAGGCCCGCCTCGCTGGTGCCCACGGCGACGAGGCCCTCGGAGCGCAGCGCGCGCTCAAAGCGTGCCGTGACGGGAATATCCGGGCCGAAGACGTCCGCAATCGTGGCGCGATACTGCGCCTCGGTCAGGCGGCGCAGCATCGGTGGCCCGCCGGTACCGGGCGGCTCCGCCAGCGACGCGGTACCGGATGCGGCCGCGCCGGCAAAGCCGGCGGGAAAGCTGACGCTGGCGCACAACAACAGGCGCAGCGCGATGGTCTTACAGCTCTTCACCTTAACGTTCCTCCTTCTTGTTTTCGGGAGGCGCCGCCTCGTACATTTCCTCGCGCCGGTAACCCGCTGCGTCGAGATTCGCGTTGCTGCTGGCAGTCGCCTCCGCCACCACGAACGCGGGAATCGCCGCGACCCGGTACTGCGTGGACAGCGCGCGGCAGCGGCCGGTCTGCGGGTCCGGATCCGCGTCCGCGTTCGCGTACAACGCCTGGTACACGCCCTCGCAGGTGTAACCGAGCACGAAGGACTTGCCGACAGCGGAGCCGGAGCGCAGGCGCAGCGGCGCGAGTTCACCCGTGCCGTCAGTGCCGTTGCGGAAGCCGAAGCTGTAGTTGTACAGGTCCTCCACCTGCGTAAAACCCGCGAGGTAGCCGTCCATTACGCCTTCCTCGTCAAGCGTCACCTGTAACACCGCGTCGTCGAGCGGGCGGTCCTGGCGGATGCTGTTGACGACCCATTCGATGCGCACGTCCACCGGTTCGGTTGTGAGCACGCCATCGACGATACGACCGCGCGTGCGCGCCTGGAAGCGCGGCTCGGGATGGATAGCGTAGGTGGCATACGGGAGAGGTTCGCGCGCCGGGCTGAGCTGGATGGGATCGGCGCTGGCGAAGATGCCGACCGCCACCTCGTCGTCGTTGGCGATGTCGTCGATACCGTCCAGCGTGACGAGCACACCCCAGGAACCGGTCAGCATCTCGATCTCGAACGAGTTGGACAGGCCCGTGGACTGGTACTGGGCCGAGCAGCCGAACACGCGGTAGAACTGGTTGTCGATGCCGCTGCCGCCCTGCATGCCGGGAAAGTCTTCGTGTGCGCAGTAGCCGCCGGTGCGGGACTTCGGAACGAGCGGGTCGAGGTCGATCCCCTCCACCGGCACGCCCTGCGCGGTGACCGTGCGGAATCGGTCGTCCGGCGCACCGAGCTCGGGATTAAGGCACAGGTTGGTAACCGGCTTGTCGCCAAAAGCCACACCGAACAGCCGCTTGAGGTGCTGTTCCTCGGCCTCGCCCTCGCGCAGCTCCAGGCCTTCCAGGTCGACGAACACTTCACTTCTGTCGGCGTAGCCCGTGGTCATGCCCTCGGGGCACGCGCCGTTTTCCTCGGCGTCCTCGGCGAGCGCATAGCGGATGCTGGACACGACGAAACCGGCACTGCCGTCCTGCACCCACTCGGGCTGCGCCAGTGCGCCGCACGCTGCCAACGACAGTGTGGCGAGCGCGAGGCGAAGCGACTGGAATTTATGCGGCATCGGGCACCTCCCCGGTGGATTGCCGTACAACAAGTGTCGAGGGCAAAGTGACGCTGCGCGGCGCGCCGTCGGCAGCGGGATTGACCAACAGCTCGACGGCCGCGGCGGTCATTTCATCGAAGGGCTGGCGCACTGTCGTTAGCGGCGGCCACACGACGCGCGCGATGTCGTCGTCCTCGAAGCCCACGACAGACAGGTCGCGCGGTACGTTGACACCCTCGGACCAGGCATAGTTGACGAGGCTGGCGGCCACCTCATCCTGCATTGCGAACACCGCGGTGGGGCGCGGCCGCATTTCCAGCACTGCCCGCGCCATGGTGAGGCCGGCTTCCATATTGGAGGCCTTCCATAGCAGTGGTACCTCGACAATGTCTCTTTCGGCGCAGCCGAGATCGAGCAGCCTTGTACGCATTTGGCGCAGCGCTTCATTGATAATGTTGCGCTGGCGCACGCGCGGTGTGAGCACCGGCAACGCGATGCGGCGATGGCCGAGTGCGTAAAGATGTTCGGCGACGAGATTATAGCCCTCGGCTACCTCGACGCTGACACTGTCCGAGCGCTCCGGGTCGAGCAGCGGCGACATGCGCACGTAGCGCGTGCCGGTGCGCTCCAACACGTCCAGTACACGCTGCGTATCGGCCACCTGTGTGACGATCACACCCTCATAGCGCACCTGGCGCAGGCTCTTCTCCAGGCGCTGCATCTCGGCCGGTCCCAGCGTGGGCAATTCCTCCACGATGAGGTGCAGGCCGCGCTCGCTGCACAGGCGAACGCCGCTGGTGTGCAGCGCGCGGAAGTTATAGGCGTCCATGCGGTTGGCGATGAGGCCGAGCGTGAAACTGCGCGACGCGGCCAGCGAGCGGGCCGCGACATTGGGGCGATAGCCGAGTGCACTGATGGCCGCGCGCACGGCGACCTGCTTCGCCTCGCTGACGTAGCTCTCGCCGTTAACGACGCGCGAGACGGTCTTCTCCGAGACGCCCGCCTGGCGCGCCACATCGCTGATGGTAACGGTGGGTTTCAAGCCGGCCGTCCCGGCGTGGTGTCCGACCCGGATTGTGGAAGTGCCATTCTCGATTTCCTGCGGGCAACCGCTTCTTCGGCGGCGCGTTATGACAGCGCTGTCAGAGTTAAAAATATAGCATTTCCAGCACGCTGGCAACTGCTAGAAATCGTCGCGGAAGACCAGGCTGTTGCGGTGGATGGTCGAGGGGCGGTTGGGCACGGCGAGACGGACCTCGGCGCCGCCGCGGTTGACCAGCCGCACCTGCACGGACGAGCGGCCCTGCGGGTCGGCGGGTACGTAAACGTCCGCAGCCGTCAGGAAGGTAATGCCGTTGAAGGGCGACAGTTCGCCTTTGTCGAGGTCCGTCACCTTGTCCGACCCATCGTCGTAGGCAAACACGGCGATGTTCACGCCGGAACCCGCGGCAACCGCCCGTGGGCTGATCCCGGGTGTGAGGATATTGAGTCCGTCGATGTACAACTCGTCGCTGGCAGCGCCCTGGTCGCCCCAGAACTCGCGGTTGCGAATGGCCAGCAGGCCAGTGGCATCCTCGGCGCGCGGGATGAACGCGGCGATGCCCTCACCGGGCAGGCTCGACAGCAGCCGCACGAAATGATTGTCGTGATCGAACGGCTCCGGGTAAAAGTGATGCACCGAAACCTCGGGGAAATTGTCGGTGGCCGGCCGCACCAGTGCGAATTCATAGGTCGCGCCGCTCACCAGTTCGACCGGGCCGAAATTGCCGTCGTCCGCCAGCACCCAGGTCGCGACCGGCGCCTGGTCACTGCGCTGGCCGGTGTCCGCCGCAACACGCCACACCTCAACCGTGGCACCGCCGTAGCCGTTGTTCTGGGGGAAGAACAGCGCGCGCCCGCCGATGGAAACCGGTTTGCCCGCCGGCTCCGCCGCCACGTCGGTGCGCGTCGCAGGCACGCCCGTGAGGAACGCGTACATCACCCCGAAGGCCTCGGCCGAGGTCGCCACCTCGGTGTGGCTCTTGTTGCCGAAGTAATAGTTGTCTTCCGGGAAGGGCCCGATCTGCACGCTGCTGCCGTCCGGCGTGCGCGTGAAACCGCTGCCGGCCGTGCTCCACTCGCCCCAGATGCCGACGGTCGGCACGCCGCCGGGCAGTTCTTCGGGCGAGCGGCCGTCGATATTGACGTACTTCGCGACTTTGTCCGGTCCGCCGAGGTCGGGATCATCCAGGTAGCTGGTCCAGAAGCTGGTGCCGCGCGAGTGGCCGACGGCGAAGACCTGCTCCGCGCCCGTTGTGCGCAGCACCTCGTCAATGAAGGCGTCGAGGTCCGCGAGGTTATTGTCGCCGCTGGCGGTGCTGTACTCGAACGCAAACAACAGCGACTGCGGGTAACCGTTGCTGGTAAAACGCATGGCCTGGGACTCGAACTGCTGCGCCGAGCCCGACTGGCCGTGCACGAAGATCACGGGCAGTTGCAGCGGGAACACGCCCTCGAAGTTGTCGGAACCGTCGGAGCAGCCCTGCGCGAAAACGCAGAGCGCGACGAGCAGGAGGCCGCGTACCAGCCGCCGTGAATAGATCACCATGTGTTACCTCCAGCGTGTTTACGGCGCCACGACATCCGATTCCTGCGCCTGCGCCTTGATGAGTTCCCCATCGGCGGGCCGCAGGAAGCCCGCGGCGACGGCACTGTCGGTGCTGGCTTCGATCGCAACGATATAATCCTGGCGCGTGGGATACAACATCGCCAGCGTCGCGGCGTCGAACAGCTCGGTCACGCCGAACAGGCGGCAGAAGTTGACGCCGGTCTGCCCCTCGCCGGACAGGCGCGCCACCGGCGCGTCGACGTAGGGCGTGCGCACGCCGCCGGTGGCGTTGCCGAACTCGTCGCGCGCCAGCCCGGTAGCATCCGCATTCAGGTCGATGAAGGGCGCGGACGGCGCCGCCTCCCCCGTGCGCACCCAGTTGTCGACCGCGGCCAGTGCCGCCTTGAGCACAAAGTGGCCGGGACCGTCGTTGATGGGCACGTCGCACGAGATGAACGGCGGTTGCGCGTCCTTCGTCTCGATGACCTCCGCCACCGACGGGTCATCGCCCTTGTCGACCGGGCCCTTGATCACCGTGTAGGCGTCCGAGTGGCCCGTGCCCGGGACCTCCCACAGGCGGTACATGGCGGCGTCCGGCTGGCGACCCCCTACCCCGCCGAGGCCGAACACGTCGGTCTCGGTCTGCACCGACAGCACCGGCTCGGGCAGGTCCGTGCGCAGGAACGCGGGACTGGGCGCCGGCACCTCGACCTGCGGCGGCTGCGACAGCGCAGCGGCGCCGGCACCGCGGCTGTGCACGATAAAGCCGTCGAACAGCTCGATGGTGGGGTGGATGGCGTTCACGTAGGTCACCATGCGCCCGGCGGACTGTGACTCGCCGATGCCGATCAGGCGCTCGACCACGAGCCCGTCCAGCGGGTCCATGCCCACGGGATTGCGCACGGCCTGGGCCG
>JAUIEP010000178.1 GCA_030428835.1 Gammaproteobacteria bacterium
GGAAATGAAAATTTGATCCCTTCGCCGCTTTTCCGAAAGGGAGAGTCTGCATTCCAGCTCACCGGCCAAAAAAAAAGGCCACCCCAAGGGGTGGCCTTTTTTCTTGAACAACCCGACACATAGGTAACACCCCATACCGGAGACATAGGTTACACAATTGAGCATTTGGGGAGGTCCCCAGATGCCCTGGAAAGAGTGTAATGCTATGGATGAACGTGTCAGGTTCGTGGCCAGGCTCCTCGATGGGGAGAAGATGGCCGTGGTGTGCCGGGAGTTCGGGATATCCCGCAAGACTGGCCATAAAATCTTCAAGCGATACAAGGACATAGGAATCGAGGGCCTGCAGGACCGAAGTCGCCGGCCCCAGCGCTACGCCAACCAGCTACCCTTCCAGGTCGAGCGATCGATACTGCAGCTCAAACGCGAGTACCCGAACTGGGGCGCCCCCAAGATCCGCGAGAAGCTGATCCGGGAGTATCCCCATATCAAGCCGCCGGCCAAGAGCACGGTCCACGCGGTGCTCGACCGGCACGGCCTGGTGAAGCGGCGCAAGCGGAAGCGCTACAAGGCCCAGGGCACAGGCCTGACCACACCCAAAACGCCGAACCAGCTCTGGTGTGCGGACTACAAGGGCCAGTTCCAGCTGGGGAGCCGCAAATACTGCTACCCCCTGACCATCACCGATTTCTGCTCCCGCTACCTGCTGGCCTGCGAGGGGCTGGAGTCCACCAAGGAAGCGTTTGCCTTCACGGTCTTCGAGCGGGTGTTTAAGGAGTTCGGTCTTCCCACTGCCATCAGGACCGACAACGGTGTACCCTTCGCTGCACCCACCGCGTTCTTCGGCCTGAGCAAATTGTCCATCTGGTGGCTGCGCCTGGGCATCAACCTGGAGCGCATCCAGCCGGGTAAACCCCAGCAGAACGGTCGCCACGAGCGCATGCATCTAACCCTCAAGAAAGAGGCCACCAAGCCGCCTGGCTATAACTTCCTGCAGCAACAGGAACGCTTCGATAACTGGCTGGAAGAATACAACCAGGAGCGCCCACACGAGGCGCTGGGCATGCGTTATCCGGGTGAACTGTACCGTCCATCAGCGAGGGAGTACTTCAGGCCAGAGCCACCTGAGTACCCGTACCACGACCGCACGATACAGGTGACCTATTGCGGTCGCATCTGCATCGGAGGCCGGAAAATCAACTTATGCCGTGCCATGGCTGGCCAGCACGTGGGCGTACGCGAGGTCGCTGACAAGATCTGGCTTGTCAGCTTCATGGAGTTTGATCTAGGCTTTTTTGATGAGGACGAGAGCCGGGTAGAACCGGCTCCCAATCCTTTTGTACCAAAGAAGGTGTTACCCATGTCTCCGGCGGTCGGCGTCCCGGTATAAAGTGCAATCTATGTGTTCGGTATGCACCGATGCCGGATGCCCGGAGCCGCGCCCCCTGTACGGGACTGCCGCGGCATAGCCGAAACCCATTACAAAAAGTTGATTCCATGGCGAATCCGATAGCGAGAACGTTCAGCGATGGCACGACCGCGCGCGTTTGTTTCAAGCCTGGCGCAAACCAGTCCCACAAGGCGACGAGCCGAAAGCTGCACACTCAAGGGATGAGCATCGCGGACATCTCTGTGGCGACCCGCATGCATTTTGGTCGAGTAGAGAACCTGGTCAGTCAGGTTCCTGCCTGATAACATTCGCTCCGGGCTAGAGCTCTGGGGCGCACCCCGATAGAGCTGGACGCCTGCCCGCCCTGTGCGCAGGGAGTGAGGGCCCCACAAGGCACCTGATTTCTACGCTGGCCTGTCATCTAGTCACTTCTCGACTATCATCTCAGTTATACCTTCGATTTTAGGTGGGAGGGAGATGTGCAAAACATAATATGCCTGGCGCTCGTGATTGTCCTATCCGTATTGTCCTCGGGGTGCGAAAAAAGCGTTTTCTCGGATCCCGTTATTGATGCTTCCACAGACGAGGCGATGAAGACTTCTATCGAGAAAATTCGCAATTCACTACCCGAGGAGGAAGCTGAGAAGTTTGATGATGCGCTGCAGGTGTTGGCGTTCAGTGGTATCAGCATGAAAGATATATTCGCAGAAGGCGCCATAAATACCGGTGGAGTTCAATCAAAGATGCGAGCATCGCTTGACGGAAAGACCGCTGACGAGGTTGTTGCGGAGGCGAATCGAGTGACCGCTGAGCGAGAGGAGCGGCAGCGTCGGCAAGCATTGGCAGAAATAGCCGAACTAGAGAAAAAAAAGATCGAAAGCGAACAGGCTCAAGAAGCTTTGACAGCGTTCGAAGTTTTACGCTCGCGGTTTTATTTGAAAGACGGTTCTTTCAGGAAAGAGCCAGTTATTGAACTGACAGTATTGAATGGCACTGAGCACGCGGTATCGCGCGCGTACTTCGATGGAATAATCGCCAGCCCAGGTAGAAGTGTGCCATGGCACAAAGATTCATTTAATTACAGTATCCCTGGAGGTCTTGAACCTGGAGAGCAAGCGAGTTGGAGCCTAGCGCCGAATATGTTCTCGGATTGGGGGAGTGTTGACGCACCGGAAGACGCCATTTTTACCGTAACCGTAGTTAAGTTGGACGATGCCCAGGGCGAACCGCTATTTGACGCGCAGGCGTTTTCGGAAAGGGAGCGAGAGCGACTGCGGGAATTAAAGAACCGATACGGTTCGCCTTAACGATGGGCTAGGTTGGAATCGTGGGTAGCAATTCGCTGCCGGCGGCTTTGCCGTGAGTTCTAAGACTGGTCGCTGTTTAGGTCGCTTTTTCGCGTAAGGACTGGACTGTTGGTAAATTTAGTAGTGCGGTTTTTCCACTCGTGCCCCTTGTTTTGCTTGACCGGACTCGAAATCTGGCCAGCATTTCTCCGCGCCGGCGCACGGCCGATGCTATGGCATTAGGGGCTGCTGGATGAACTTGGTCGAAAATGCTAGCCACGCCATCATCTCCGGGATGGCCTTCGTAATTGAATACGGCTTGAAGGCACTTTCCTACCTGCCGTTGCTTATTGGGTGCTTGGTCCTGTTTGCGTTTTCACGCGACATTGTTCCGCAGATCCCGCTGGCATTCCTGGAGCAATCGCAGCCGGCGGTGAAACTGCTGATCCTGGCAGCTGGAGTGTGCTGGATACGGGTTGAGGCAGCGATCTACAAAGCGGCCCGAAATGGGCCGCCAGCAGATTAGCGGCGCGGGTCAGCACCCGCGGCTACGGTCCAGATAGCGCTGGCGCTGGTCGGGCTTCGGCCAGCTATGAGGGGGTGCGGACTCAACCTGCAAAACTTCCTCAATTATCGCGCGGCCCGCCGGACTGAACTGCTCGTACATTTCCAGAACCAGACTTTCTAAGACCGCCCGGCGAACATGATGCGGGTGGGTATCACCGCGCTGTCGTAGCTGTGCAAGCAAATGTTCAGCCCTTGCCTTCGCATTTGGTAGCGCAGATTTGGGCAAAACATTACCGGTTGAGAGTGCTGACCCACTGCGGGTGGGATGGCATCATCAACCGGGTAAGAATGGATGCCCATCCCCCGTTAATGGGGTAGAGCCAAAACCGGTCCATCCCCCGTTATTGGGGGAGAGCCGTTAGAGTCAGCAAGCCTAACTGGTTGATATTAAAGGGCTAAATGGTAGCTACGGGTGGACTTGAACCACCGACCCCAGCATTATGAATGCTGTGCTCTAACCAGCTGAGCTACGTAGCCACAAAACAGCAGATGGGCCGGCAGGGGCCCGAAGAGGCGCGCATTTTCCGGAATTTGGGTGGGCAAGTCAATAAGCCCCCGGGGCTGTCAGGGCGGCTGCGGGGCAGGTCCATCCGGCGGCCCGGCGCCACTGATCTGGCGCAAGGTCGCCGCATTTTTGCCACGGCATCGCACCCCATGCCACCGAAGTTTGATCCGCCACAAAGTTGACGCGCGTACAAACCTCTATTATCCCCCTGCAAGCCATGTTAATAGGGGAGAGGTATGCCATTTTCCTGCAGGGCGGTAGCGCGACTACTGCCGATATGTGTTCTCGCGGCGGGCGTGAGCCCCGTGGCGCAGGCGATCCAGTTCAACATCGGTGAGATCGAGGGGAACTTCACCTCCAACTTCTCGCTCGGTGCAAGCTGGCGTACGGAGGATCCCTCCAGCCGCGTGGTCAGCCCCGGCAACACCAACGGCGAGGGGCGGGCCTCCTCCAGCGTGACCGACGACGGCAACCTGAACTACGAGAAAGGCGATATGTACTCCCTCATGTTCAGGGGTATCCACGATCTCGACCTCAACGCGGGCAACTACGGCGTCTTCACCCGCTTCAAGTACTGGTACGACCACGAGCTGGCCGACGGCAAGGTGCCCCACGGGCACGCGGCAACCGACTACGCCGTCGACGAGGAGCTCGACACCTCGGGTTTCGAGCCCCTGGCGCAGGAAGACGGCTTCGAGTTCCTCGACTATTACCTGTACGGCAGCTTCGACCTCGGCGAGAAGCCGGTGGAACTGCGCGCGGGTAACATGGTGCTGTCCTGGGGCGAGAGCACCTTCATACAGAACGGCGTCAATATCATCAGCCCCTTCGACGTGACCGCGCTGCGCAGCCCGGGTTCGGAGATCAAGGAGGCGCTGCTGCCTGTCGGCCTCGTCTACGCCAATGTCGGCATCACGTACGACCTCAGCGTGGAGGCGTTCTACCAGTACGACTGGGAGCGCACGGTGCTCGACGAGTGTGGCACCTACTGGAGTTCCTCCGACCCCTACGGCGGCGGCTGCGACTACCTCACCGCCTCGGGCCTGAGCAGCGACGCGGACCAGGTGAACGACGTGCCGCCCTTCATCCTGCCGCGCGTGGCGGACGATACGCCCTCCGACTCGGGCCAGTGGGGTATCGCCGCCCGCTACTTCGTGGAAGCGCTGAACAGCACCGAGTTCGGCGCCTACTACATCAACTACCACAGCCGCACGCCGATCTTCAGCGGCGTCAACCCGACCGAGAACTTCGGGCAGCCCTTCATACTGGGCTCCAACCCGGCGTACATCCTGGAGTTCCCGGAGGATATCGAGGTGTATGGCCTCAGCTTCGCGACCAACCTCGGCACCTGGGCGTGGTCCGGCGAGTTGAGCTACCGGCCCAACTTCCCGCTGCAGATCAACCAGACGCAGGTACTGCAGGCGGCTGCCCTCGGCAGCTTCGCGGAATGGAGCACGGTGCAGGACCGCGCCGTGGCCGCCGGCCCGGGCGGCATCGTGCACGGGTACGACGACGTGAAGTACACGCAGTTCCAGATGACGTTCATCAAGTTCTTCGAGCAGGTGCTGGGAGCCAGCCGGCTGTCGGTGGGCGCCGAGATCGGCGCGGTCTTCCTCGACGACATGGAGTCCGGCCAGGTCTACGGCCGCTCGTCGACCTACGGCGTGGGCCGCTTCAAGCCGGTGGACAGCCAGGTCTTCCCCGGCGTGGTCATCACGTGCGAGTCGCACGCGTCGCTGGAACTGCTGGCCAACTTCACGCCCAACAGCAACAGCCGCTACTGCAATAACGACGGCTTCAACACCGACTTCTCGTGGGGCTACCAGGTGCGCGCCGGGCTGGATTACTCGGATGTCTTCGCGGGCATCAACCTGACGCCGACCATCGCGTGGTCGCACGACGTGAAGGGCTACTCGCCGCCGCCCAATTTCATCGAGGGCCGCATGGGCCTCAGCACAGGATTGCAGGCGGACTACCTCAATACCTATCGCGCCAACCTGTCCTACACGACCTTCTTCGGGGCCGACTACAATGACCAGCAGGATCGGGACTTCATTTCCCTGAGTTTCTCGGTGGCCTTTTAAACAGCAATGTCTGGAGATAACACCATGTCTGTATCGATCATTCGCACCCTGGCCGCCGTTGGCCTGTCGGCCGTGGCCACGCTGGCCTTCGCCAAGACCACGCCGGAGCAGGCCGCCCGGCTGGGCGGACCGGAGCTGACGCCCATGGGCGCCGAGCGCGCCGGTAACGCGGACGGTAGCATTCCCGCCTGGGACGGCGGCGTCAAGGAATTCCCTCCCGGGTACAAGGTGGGAGACCGACTGGTGGATCCGTTCAAGGACGACAAGCCGCTCTTCACGATCACGGCGGAAAACGCCGATCAGTACAAGGAGTTCCTGTCGCCGGGGCAGCAGGCCATGTTTCGCCGCTACCCAGACACCTACAAGATGCCGGTCTACCCGACCCGGCGCAGCGCGTTCCTGCCGGACAGCGAGTACGCGCTTATCAAGGAAGGCGCGACGAGCACCGACCTCGTGCCCGGCGGCAACGGTATCGTGAATTTTCGCGCGGCAGTGCCGTTCCCCATTCCCAACGAGGGCGTGGAGGTGATCTGGAACCACATCACGCGCTACCGCACCGCGCGGGGTGTTGAGCGGCGCTACATCCAGGCCCCCGTGCAGGCCAACGGCAGCTTCTCGCCGGTCCTGTTCGAAGAGCAGGCCATGTTCGCCAACCGGGTGGAGGGCAACCCCAATCCCAACCGTCTGATGGTGTTCCTGCAGCGCATCCTCGCGCCGGCCCGGCTCGAGGGCGATGTGCTGCTGGTGCACGAGAACATCGACCAGGTGGCCGAGCCGCGCTCCGCGTGGATCTACAACGCGGGCCAGCGCCGCGTGCGGCGCGCGCCGAACATCGCGTACGACGGCCCGGGTACCGCTTCTGACGGCCTGCGCACCGCCGACGACCTCGACCTGTACAACGGCGCGCCCGACCGTTACGACTGGGAACTCGTGGGCAAGCAGGAGCTGTTCATTCCCTACAATGCGTATCCGTTGCGCCGCGGCGACCTCAAGTACGAAGACATCATCAAGGCGGGGCACATGAACCCCGACTACCTGCGCTACGAGAAACACCGCGTCTGGGTGGTGGAAGCGAAGTTGAAGGAGGGCGCGCGCCACATCTATGCGCGGCGTACATTCTACGTGGACGAGGACAGCTGGCAGATCGCGGTGGTGGACCACTACGACGGGCGCGGCGAGCTCTGGAAGCTGAAAGAGGGGCATCTGGTGGTGCACTACCAGGTGGGGGTGCCGTGGTTGTCGACCGAGGCGCTGCACGACCTGAACTCAGGGCGTTACCTCGTGCTCGGGCTGGACAACGAAGAGCGCGGCTACGCTTACGACTTCGACTACATCGGCAGTTTCGAGGACTTCACCCCGTCTGCGCTGCGGCGCGCGGGCCGGCGCTAGGGTCGGCCGGTGCTGCAACGCCTCTTCGCCCTGGCCGCCGGCGCGGCGTTCGCCGCCTGCGCCGGGCCTGCCATGGCTGACTACACGTTCGCTCCGGCGCTTGAGTTTGCGCGGCCGGACGGCATGGCGCTCACGGATATCGCGTTCTGCGAAGGGCGCCTGGTGGCCGTGGGCGAGCGCGGCCTCGTGGCGTACTCCGACGACGCCGGCGACACCTGGGCGCAGGCCGAGGTGCCTGTGAGCCAGCTCCTGACCAGTGTGGCCTGCGCCGATGGTGGTAACGCCTACGCGGCGGGCCATGCCGGCGTGCTGCTGGCCAGTCGCGATCGCGGCGCGACGTGGACCCTGCAGTTCGACGGCAACGAGGCCAACCGGCAGTGGCTGGCATACCAGCGCGCCAGGCTGGAGCAGCTCGAGGAGCAACTGGCAGGCGCAAGCGACGATGAGCGGCAGGAGCTGGAATATGCCGCGGAAGACATCGGCTTCAACATCGAGGACGCTGAGGCCGCCCTCGAGGCCGGTCCCGCCGACCCGTTCCTGGATGTCTGGTTCCGTGACGCGCACTTCGGCTACGCCGTCGGCGCTTACGGCATGCTCTATCGCACCGAGAATGGCGGCGCTTCCTGGGAGATCGCGGTGGAGCATATCGACAACCCGGACCGCTACCACTATTACGCGCTTGTCGCCGACGGCGCGGGTAACCTGTTCCTCAGCGGCGAAGCGGGGCTGCTCTACCGCTCCACAGATGACGGCCGCCACTGGGAGCGCCTGGACCCCGGTTACGACGGCAGCCTGTTCGGCCTGCTCATCGCGGGCGATGGCGCCGTACTCGCTTTTGGCCTGCGCGGCAACGTGCTGCGCAGCGAGGACGCCGGCGATACCTGGCGCCCGGTGCCCGTGGCCGACGATCCGCGCCAGGGGCTGTATGGCGGGATACGCCTCGTCGACGGCACACTGGTGCTGGTGGGTGCCGGCGGCGTGGTGTTGCACAGCCGCGACGACGGCAGGTCGTTCACACCGTCGCTGGTCGAGGGCGCCGCCACGCTGTCGGCGGTTGCCGGTCGCGCACCCGACGACCTGCGCCTGGTCGGTATGGAAGGGGTAACGGATTACGCGGTGGCCGCCGATGGTTGATCCCTTCGACAACAAGGCCGCGCGCCACGGGCTGCTCGGCGCGGAAGACGGGCGGCTGCGCCCCTGGCTCGCCGATCGCCTGTTCAGCCAGCGCATACTGTTGCTGATACTGTTCGCGCTCGCGAGCGTCTTCTTCGGCTATCAGGCAAGCCAGCTCCGGCCCGACGCCAGCTTCGAGAAGATGGTGCCGGTGTCGCACCCCTACATCGTCAACTACTTCGCCTACCGCGACGACCTCACGAGTCTCGGCAATGCCGTGCGCATCACGGTGGAGACCGCGGACGAGGACATCTTCACGGCGGAGTACCAGGAACTGCTGCGCAAGGTCACTGACGAGGTGTTCTATATCCGCGGCGTCGACAGGGCGGGCCTGCAGTCGTTGTGGACGCCCAACGTGCGCTGGCAGGAAGTGACCGAGGAGGGCTTCGTCGGCGGCTCCGTGATCCCCGACGACTACGATGGCAGCCCCGCGAGCCTCGCCAAACTGCGCGAGAACACCCTGAAGTCGGGACAGGTGGGCCGGCTGGTGG
>JAUIEP010000318.1 GCA_030428835.1 Gammaproteobacteria bacterium
GTCGCCTTCGATTTCACGTAGACCGTTTCGCCGGTCTCCATGCAGATGGCGATCACGCCGACCACGGCGCCGTCCTGGTTCTTCACGATATCCGTGGCGTACCACTCGTTCAGGAAGGTCGTCTCATTCTTCATGTTGCCCTGGTACAGGGCATGCAGCAGGGCGTGTCCGGTGCGGTCCGCCGCGGCGCAGGTGCGGGCGGCCTGGCCACCCTCGCCGAAATTTTTGGACTGGCCGCCGAAGGGGCGCTGGTAGATACGCCCCTCCTCGGTGCGCGAGAAAGGCAGGCCCATGTGCTCAAGTTCGAACACGGTCTCGGGACCCACGCTGCACATGTACTCGATGGCGTCCTGGTCGCCGATGTAGTCCGAGCCCTTCACCGTGTCGTACATGTGCCAGCGCCAGTCGTCGTTCGGGTCCGCGGAGGCGATCGCGCAGGTGATGCCGCCCTGTGCTGACACGGTATGCGAGCGCGTGGGGAATACCTTGGAGATCACCGCGGTCTTGTAACCGGATTGTGCGAGCTGCAGGGCCGCGCGCATGCCAGCACCGCCGCCCCCGACGATGACGCCGTCAAATGAGATCGTACGAAGAGCTGCCATACCTTAATAACCCCACAGAATCTGGATGCCCCAGACGAGATAAACAAACATGGTGATACCACACAGGACCTGTGCGGCCAGGCGCAGCAGGGTCGCCTTGCTGCCCATGAGGCGCTCGGTGATATAGTCGGTCAACACGCACCAGAGCCCGACCCAGGCGTGAATGCCGAGGGACAGGAGAGCCAGCAGGCTGAAAATACGCATCCAGGTCTGCTCGAAAAGCGCCTTCCAGGCGTCGTAATCGGGCCCACCGAGCAGCACGACACCGAGATAGAGGAAATACGCCAGGAGGATGACAGCGGTGACCCGCTGCATGAGCCAGTCGTAGAGGCCGGAACGGCCCATGCTCGTGACGGAAGTTACCATATCCAGACCCCCGCAAGCAGAATGAGAACGACGGACACGCCGATGGCGATTCGCGCGCCAAGCAGGCCGCCTTCCAGCGTCTCGCCAATACCCGCATCGGCGATGAGGTGTTTGATGCCGGCGGCGGAATGGTAGATCAGCGCGGCGACGATGGCCCACACCACCAGCTTCGCGAGCGGGCTTGCGAGCAATTCGCTGACCTCGGCAAAATCCTGGGCGCTACGCAGGCTGCCGTCGAGCAGCCACAGCAGGACCGCGGTCGCGGCGAACAGGAACACGCCCGAGGCGCGATGTGTGATGGACGCCCATGCCGTTAGGGGAAGCCGCATGGTGCCGATGTCCAGGTTTACAGGACGTTTATCTTTCACTGTCGGGTACCGTCGTCTGACGCCCCGAAGGGCGATTAATCGGGTTGCGATGCAGCCGGTGGGACAACCCGTTGCGGGCTCACTGCGAACCGGCCGAAGCGGCAAAAAGTATAGGCACTTGGGTTCATAATTACAAACCTGTCATGTCCGAAGAGTCAGGCAACACGCGGCTTGCGGGACAGATTCTGTACAACGGCAGCCCGCGCTGGCTTGTGCCATACGCACTGCCAAAAGATTGTCCGCGAACGCGTTGCTCAATTGACAATATCGTCCCAGACTTTATAGTGAACTCCCCAAAAAAAAGCAGTAAAACAGGACCCTGTAT
>JAUIEP010000179.1 GCA_030428835.1 Gammaproteobacteria bacterium
ACCTGGTAGAGCTCGCGCACGTAATTGCTGAGATTGGGGTAGCTCTCGAGCGTGCGCTGGTTGCACTTGAAGTGGCCATGGTAGACCGCATCGAAACGCACCAGCGTCGTGAACAGGCGCCAGTCCGCCTCGGTCAGCGTCTCTCCCGCGAGGTAACGCCGGGTCCCCAGGCGCTCCTCGAGTTCGTCGAGCGCGGCGAACAGCGCGCGGTAATTGCGTTCGTACGCCTCCTGCGTGGTGGCGAAGCCCGTCTTGTAAACGCCGTTGTTCACCTTGTCGTAGACAAGATCGTTGACGCTGTCGATGCTCTCGCGCAGGTGCGCGGGGTAGTAGTCCTCGGTATTGCCGGTGAGGCTGTCGAACGCGCTGTTGAGGATGCGGATGATCTCCGACGACTCGTTGTTGACGATGGTATTCGTCCGCGTGTCCCACAGCACCGGCACGGTCACGCGGCCGCTGTAGTCCGGGTCCACACGGGTGTAGAGCTGGTGGAGGTAGTCAATGCCCGTCACCGGGCTGGGGGAGAACCCTGTGGGCTGCTCGCCCGCGGGCGCGATCTCCCAGCCGTTGTCGAGCATTTCGGCCTTGACCGTCGTCACGCCAATCACGTCCTGCAAGCCCTTGAGCGCACGGAAGACCAGCGTGCGGTGCGCCCAGGGGCAGGCCAGCGACACGAACAGGTGGTAGCGCCCCGCCTCTGGCTGGTAGGTAGGGTGCTCCGCTTCGATGACGTCGCGGAACACCGAATCCTTGCGGACAAACTCCCCGCCCGTACTCTTCGTATCGTACCAATCGGTGTGCCATTCGCCGTGTACTAACAGTCCCATGCCAGTGCCCTCCTTAAAGGTGATGTTTACGCAGATGCCCGGTGCAGCAGATTATCCGCCGCCGCGCGACCGCCGCCGAGCAGGACCAGTGCGGCAGTCATCGCCAGCAGGCTCAGGGCGAACTCATAACCGTTGTTGCTCAGGAACAGGCCGTTGCCGACATGCACCGTCATCGCCATCAGCATGGTGAAGGCGGCGACGAGCGCGGCGGGACGCGTCAGCAGGCCCAGCACCAGGGCGATGCCGCCGAAAAACTCCGCGCTGCCCGCCAAAAGGGCCATGGCGTAACCCGGCTCGAAGCCGACGGAGGCCAGCCACTGGCCCGTGCCCTCGAGGCCGTGGCCGCCGAACCAGCCGAACAGCTTCTGGGCGCCGTGGGCGGCGAGGATGACCCCGACCGGAACCCGCAGGACCAGCGCGGCGAAACCGGCCTGGCTCGCGGTCATCGTGTGCAGTATTGATCGAAAAGCCATGATGTTCTCCTTCAATTTTTCAGTTCAGGTGATCGATGTAGCCATTGTATTTATTGCGCCCTGACAAAAAATCGAAATAAAATGATTCATAAGTTCAAATATTCTGAATATTTTAAGGCATGCCGACACCCCTCTCCCTGGAGGCCCTGGAAGTCCTCGACGCCATCGACCGCAAGGGCAGCTTCGCCGCCGCCGCGGCGGCGCTATACCGGGTGCCCTCGGCCGTCACCTACAGCGTGGGCAAGCTGGAGGAGGACCTCGGCGTCACGCTCTTTCGCCGGGAGGGGCGCCGCTCTGTACTGACGCCCGCGGGCCGGGTGCTGCTGGAGCAGGGGCGCGAGCTGCTGCAGGCGGCGGAGCGCCTCGTGGAGACGACCCGCCAGGTCGAGCGCGGCTGGGAGTCGACCCTGGCCATAACGCTGGATTCCCTCTACAGCTTCGAGACCCTCGCACCCCACCTCGAGGCGCTCTACGCGCTGCGCCCCGATATCGAAATCAGCGTGGCGGAAGAAGTGCTGGGCGGCGCCTGGGAGGCCGTGCTCGACGGCCGCACCGACCTCGTGATCGGCGCCACCGAACCGGATGGCTCCACCCAGGGCCTCGCCAGCCGCGCCATCGACCGCTGCCGCTGGTGCTTCGCTGTCGCGCCGGGCCACCCGCTGGCGGGGGCGACCACACCGCTTACCCAGGAACAGATCAAGGCGCACCGCGCGGTGGTGGTGCGCGACTCCTCGCGACGCCTGCCGCCGCGCTCGCGCCGGATCCTGGAGGCCCAGGCCGTGCTGCGGGTACAGACCATCGAGCAGAAGATCGCGGCGCAGGCGGCGGGCCTGGGCGCCGGCTTCCTGCCGCGCGACCGGGTCGAGGCCCACCTGCGCGACGGCGCACTGGTCGAGTTGCCGCTCGCCACGCCCGAGGAGGACTCCTCCCTGTACCTGGTCTGGCGCAAGGGGGAACGCGGGCGCGCCCTGCGCTGGCTGCTGGCGCGTTTCGACCAGGGGTAACGCGCCCTGCGGGCGCTTTCCCGCGGGAGTGCTAACATTGCTGCTGCACCGCCCGATCCCGCCCCAACCACAAGGACTCCCCATGCTCACGAACACCCTGCACCGCGCGGCGATCGCCTGCCTCGCACTCCTGTTCGTCATCACACCGCTGGCAACCGCTAAGGACCTGCGCAGCGGCAAGCCCGGCCGCGAGGGCGTGTCCGCCGAGCGCCTCGCGCGGATCGACGAACACATGGAACGGCAGGTGGAGCTGGGCGTCATGGTGGGCGGACAGGGCATGATCGCGCGCCACGGCCGCGTCATCTACGACAGCACCTGGGGCATGAGCGACCGGGAGGCGGGCCAACCGATGACGGCGGATACCATCCACCGCATCTACTCCATGACCAAGCCGATCACCGGGGTGGCGCTCATGATGCTGTACGAGGAGGGCAGGTTCTTCCTCAATGACCCGGTGGCGCGCTACATCCCCGAACTCGCCGACCTCAGGGTGGCGGTATCGACGGCGGACAGCGCCAGCGGGGTGGTATCCGACGGCACCGCGAGTATCGGCAGCGGCGAGGGCGACACGAGCAAGCTCGGCCAGACCCGCGAACCCGCGCGGCAGCCGACCATCCGCGACCTGATGCGCCATACCGGCGGCTTCACCTACGGTATTTTCGGGGAGACGGAAGTCGACGCGCTGTACCGCGAGGCCAACGTACTCGGCCAACCCACATCGAAGGCATTCATCGAGGCGCTGGGCGGCATGCCGCTGCAATACGAACCGGGCAGCCGCTGGCACTACAGCGTGTCGGTCGATATCCAGGGTTACCTCGTGGAGGTCCTGTCCGGCATGAGCCTCGGTGAGTTCATGCAGGAACGGATCTTCGAACCGCTCGGGATGGAGGATACGAGTTTCACCATCGCGCCCGACAAGCTCCCGCGACTGGCACAGCTCTACTCCCCCGTCGACACCGACGCCAGCATCGACGGCGTGTGGCGGCGCAGTGAGTCGCTGGAACTGGAAGTCGCCGACCCGCGCAGGTCGCAGCGCTACATCGAGGGCGGCGGCTTCGAGAGCGGCGGCGGCGGGCTGCTGTCCACCGCGGACGATTACATGCGCTTCTGCCTGATGCTGTTGAACGGCGGTGAGCTGAACGGCGTGCGCCTGCTGTCGCCCAAATCCGTCGAACTGATGACCACCGACCACATGGGCGGCACGGGCGGCGTGTTCAATCGCCCGGGCGTGGGCTTCGGCCTCAACTTCGCCGTGATGAAGGATCTGGGCCAGTACGGCGAACTCGGCTCCGTGGGCGAGTACAACTGGGGCGGCGCCGCCGGCACGCGCTTCTGGGTCGACCCGAAGGAAGGTCTCGTCGGCATCTTCATGGTGCAGAGCATCCCGCACCAGACCCGGCTGGGCAACGAATTCAAGCTGCTGGTGTACCAGGCGCTGGTGGAATGAGCGATCGCGGTCAACCGACCTGCCACAATGTTGACATGGCGCAGCATTTGGTGGGATTCGCCTTTCCTTCGGCAGCCCGGGCGTCTACAAATAAAGTAAGGGGTCGCGCTCCGCGGCAGGCCCTTTGCGCGCTCGCACAGACCACTACGGCGCATGTTACCGACACATAAAACAAGAGGATTTCCCAGGTGACCAGTACAGCCCTTCGCAGATGGATCATCATCGCCGCCAGTCTCGTCCTGCCCCTGGCGGCGGTGGCACAGCAGTCACAGTTCGAGTTCGATCTCAAGCGGGTGGACGACGCCCTGCGCAACAACCCGACGCACGCACTGCGACAGTCACTGGAATCCTGCCTCAACCAGCGCAATCACGCGGTGGCACTGTACCGCATGGGCATGCACGACCGGGCGCAGCGCGCGCTCAAGTACTGCTTTGTCTCGCTGTACCTGCCGGAAAACGTGGAGGCGCCGAAGCCGATTTCAACCGAGGAACTGCGCGAGCGTTCGGACAAGGAATACAAGAAGGCCCTGGCACTGAAGCCGGATATCGCCAACGGCCTCGAAATCTACCGCATGTGCGCCGCCTGTCACGAGCCCGAGGGCTGGGGGCGCAAGACGGGCAGCGTGCCGCAGATCGCCGGGCAGCACCGCAATGTCGTGATCCACCAGCTCACCGACTTCCGGGCCGGCAACCGGGAATCGGCGGTAATGGCGCCCTACGCGGACCCGGAGGCGCTCGGCGGGGCACAGGCGGTGGCCGACGTGGCGGGCTATATCTCCACCCTGGAGATGACGGTCGACGTCGGTCACGGCGACGGCAAAAACCTCGCGCTCGGTGAAAAGCTGTACAAGGAAAACTGCGCCGACTGCCACGGTGACAGCGGCGAGGGGGACAACGAGGGCCTCGCGCCGCGCCTGCAGGCGCAACACTACAAGTACCTGCTGCGCCAGTTCGAGGCGATACGCAGCGGCAAGCGCCTCAACGCCAACAAGCGGATGGCAAAACAGATCACGGGCTTCACCGACGAGGAGGTAGAGGCCGTACTGGACTACACCTCGCGACTCGAACCGCCGGAGATGCTGCAGGCGGCCGAAGGCTGGCGCAATCCCGACTTCGCAAGGCCAAGCCCCTGACGCGGGACGCCCCGACGCCTGGCACTTCCCGGCCGCGCGCCGGGAACGCCGGGGACTTACCCGGCGCAGGTCAGCGGCGCGCTACCGCGCCTACAACACCATCGCGGTGGCCAGGAACAGCATCAATCCCATACCCACGATGTCCGTGAACGTGGTCAAGAATATACTGCTGGCGGCAGCGGGGTCGAAACCGAAACGCCGCAGGGTGACCGGGACCAGCACCCCGAACACACCGCTGCAGATACAGGCGGCGGTCATGGCCAGCAGGATCACCAGGGCCAGCATGTGCGGCGCCTCGGCACCGCTGGTGGACGCGTAGATCCACATCGCGCCGGCCGCGATCAGGCCGACAAAGAAACCGTTCATCGCACCCAGGATCATCTCCTTGCGTAGCAGGCGGGACACCGGGTAGTGGCCGATCTCCCCGAGCGTCATGCCACGCAGGGTGATCGCGAGCGCCTGGCAACCCGTGTTGCCGCTCTGCCCCGCGAGCACCGGCAGGAACACCGCGAGGGCGACGATCGCGGCGATCGTGTCCTCGAAAAAGCCCACGACGAAGGCCGCGAGGAATGCGGTCATCAGGTTGAACTGCAGCCAGGGGTGGCGCATGCGGAAGGATTCCAGCAGCGGCGTGTGGACGCGCTCTTCCTTGTCGAGGCCGACCACGGAGCCGGTCTGCGCGCTGATCTCGGCCGCCATGTACTCAAATAACTTCCAGCCGTAGACCACGCCCGTCATCCGCCCGGCGTCATCGAGAATCGGGTAAAGGCGATGGCGCAGCTTCAGGGCCGTGGCCACGGCGTCCTGGATCGGCGTATCCATGACAAACGCGTAGGGCTTGGCATTCATGATCTCGCCCAGCGTCTGGCCGGGCCGCGCGAGCAGCAGGTCGCGCATCGCCACCACGCCCAACAGGTGCGCATCGTCGTCGACGACGTAGATGTACGTAATGGTGGAACTGGGCTCGACATGCACGATGAAATCGAGCGCTCCCGCCACGGTGGTGGTCGCGCGCAACATGGCGGTCGGCGCCTGCATGATGTCGCGCACCTCCCCGCCGTCCATGTGCGACACGATGGATGCCGCGTCCTGCTCGATGGGGTCCGAGATATCCAACAGGTGTTCCGTGATGGCGAGCAACTGCTCGGACGGCATGGACTGTAGCGTCGCCGCCACCGAGGCGGCGTCTTCTCCTGCCAGGATTCTTGCCGCCACGGCGGGAGAAAAGCTGTCAGCTGCCTCCGGCCCCTCTGGCTCTGTTGCGTCAACTGGTTGTTCCGACACGCGCGCTTACCTCTTCTGCGAGACTTCGATGGGCCTGGTTGTCGTTGCTTGGTGCAGTGCTACCTGCCCGCACAGGAGAGCCCAGGGCAATCAGGGGAACACGCCACGCTGCAGCTTCGCCTCGGCCACCCGCTGGATGCCCTCGATCAGGGCCGCCGTGCGCATGTTGATGCCGTCGCGCTGGCTGCGCAGCAACGTGCGCCGAAATGCATCGGTCAACATCCTGTGCAGGCGCGCGTTGGTCTCGTCGAGCGACCACGCGAACTCCTGCGTGTTCTGCACCCATTCGAAATAGGATACGGTCACGCCGCCGGCGTTGCCAAGCACATCGGGAATGACGAAGACCCCGCGCTCGTCGAGAATGCTGTCGGCTTCGAGGGAGGTCGGCCCGTTGGCGCCCTCCGCGAGGATCCTGCAGCGAATGCGTTCCGCGTTGTCACCGGTGATCTGGTTCTGCAGCGCCGCGGGTATGAGGACGTCGCATTTGAGCTCGAGTAACTCCGCGTTGCTGACTTCCTCGGCCCCGCTGTAACCCTTGAGGTAGCCCGTGGCCTCGACGTGCTCGTGCACGGAAGCCAGGTTGAGGCCCTGCGGGTTGTACAGCCCGGTGGAGACATCACTCACGGCGAGGATGCGCGTGCCGTGCTCCGCCAGCAGGTTCGCCGCGTGCCGGCCGACATTGCCGAAGCCCTGCACCACCCCGGTCGCGTGTTGCAGGTCGATGCCGAGGTGATCCGCCGCCTCCTTGACCAGGTAGATCAGGCCACGCCCGGTCGCCTCCTCGCGTCCCAACGCGCCGCCCAGCACCACCGGTTTGCCCGTGACGACCTCGTTCACGGCGTGCCCCACCTGGGCGCTGTAGGTGTCCATGAGCCAGGCCATCACCTGGGCGTTCGTACCCATATCCGGGGCGGGAATGTCCTTGTCCGGGCCTATCATGTTGAAGATTTCCAGCGTGTAGCGTCGCGTGAGGCGCTGCAGCTCCGCCCGCGACAGCTTCGAGGGATCGATCCGCACGCCGCCCTTAGCGCCGCCGAACGGCAGGTGCATCAGCGCGCACTTCCACGTCATCCACATGGCCAGAGCGGAGACCTCCCCGAGATTGACGTCGTGATGGTAGCGAATGCCCCCTTTGGTCGGCCCCATCGTGAGGATGTGCTGCACGCGGTAGCCGAACACCGTCTCGACTTCCGAGTAATCGTCGCGCCGGCACGGGAAGCTGACGATCATGGTGCGCTGCGGGTACATCAACCGGTCACGCAGGTTTTCGTCCAGCCCCATGAACTCCGCCGCCTGCAGGAACTGTTCCTGCGCCAGGTGGAACATGGGCGTATCCCACTCCGCGCGCGGCTCCAGCGGCTGGTCGAAAGGTCGTATCGCGTTTTCCATACAAGGCTCCCTGTGATCGGCAGGTCAGAACGTGTCGCCCGTCGTCACAGTTTTTTAAGGATTCAGTTATGCAGTGTAGATCGCTTTGGTGAATCCTGCCGATCGACGCCGGGAAACAGCGCACTTGTCCCGTCAGTCGAGGAGCTGCCACATGTACAGCACCAACGCATAGCGACTCGCCTTGCCGATAGCAGTGAGCGCGAGAAAGACGGCAAAGCGCACGCGCATCATGCCGGCGAGGAAGGTCAGGGCGTCCCCGCCGAGCGGCAGCCAGGCCATCAGCAGTGAATAGACACCGTAGCGCTGGAACCAGCGCTGCGCGCGGGCGAGCGTGCCTGTCCTGAAAGGAAACCAGCGGCGGTCCTGGAAATGCAGCAGGTAGCGGCCGAGGAACCAGTTCACCGCGGAGCCGAGCGTGTTGCCCGCTGAGGCCCACACCCACAATGCGAACGGGTCGTACCCCGCGGTCAGCAGTCCGGCGAACAGCAATTCGGAGTACGCCGGTACGAGCGTGGCGGCGAGGAACGCGCTGGCGAACATCCCCAGGTATACCTCGAACAGCCCAGGCTCCACGCTCTACTCCGGGCGCTTCGCGCTCGTGACCAGTGCGCGGAACAACTGCACCTGCAGCGCGCTCTGCGGCATGTACTCGGGGTGCCACTGCACGCCGATGAAGAACTCGCGGGACGAATCCTCCACCGCCTGCACCACCCCCGATTCCTCGAGCGCACTCACCGTCATCCCGCTACCCAGCTCGTCGATCGACTGGTTGTGCAGGGCGTTTACACGCAGTCGTGGCGCCGCCAGCAGGTCACGCAGGCGCGAACCGTCCTCGACAATGACGGTCTTGCGCGGCAGCAGCGATCGGACATTGTCGGCAGGCTCGGCGTAGAAGTGCCCGATACTCTGGTGCAGGGAGCCGCCGCGCACGACGTTCATCAACTGCGCGCCGCGACAGATGCCCAGTACCGGCAGGTCGTTGTACAGTGCGTGGCGAATGCAATGGCGTTCCAGGTCGTCACGCTCGGGGTCGTAGGACTGCACGGTCGGCGTGGAGAGCAGCCGGCGCAACAGGCCCAGCAGGATGCCGACGAACCAGTCGAGCGCGGTGCCGTCCGGGCGTGTGTCCGCTACGGGCGCCTCCTGGGGCTCCTGGCCGTAGTGTTCCGGGTCAACGTCACTGCCGCCGCCGATGACGAAGCCGTGCAGGGTGTCGGGGTGG
>JAUIEP010000180.1 GCA_030428835.1 Gammaproteobacteria bacterium
CCTGTCCCAGGGCTTCCCGGATTTCGATGCCCCCGAGGCACTTTGCAGGGCGCTGGCTGAGCACGTGGGCGCGGGGCACAACCAGTACGCGCCGATGGCCGGTGTCCTGCACCTGCGCGAACAGCTCGCCGCACAGCTCGAGCGCTACCGCGGCGTGACCGCCGATCCCGAAACGGAGATCACGGTACTGCCCGGCGCCACCGAGGGAATTTTTTGCGCGGTCATGGCCTGCGTGGGCAAGGGTGACGAGGTCATCCTCTTCGACCCCTGCTACGACAGCTACGAACCCTCCATCGAGCTGGCGGGCGGCCGCGCCGTACACCTGCCCCTCACCCAGCCGGGTTTTCGCATCGACTGGCAGCGTGTACGCGACGCCATCACGCGCCGTACGCGCATGATCATCATCAATTCACCCCACAATCCGACGGGCAGCACACTGTCCGCGGCCGACCTGGCGACGCTGGCAGAGCTGGCCGAGCGCCACGACCTCATCGTCGTCAGCGACGAGGTCTACGAACATCTCATCTACGACGGACGCGCTCACCACAGCGTGCTGCAGTACCCCGGCCTGCGCGAGCGCAGTTTCGCGCTGTACTCCTTCGGCAAGACCTTCAGCGTCACCGGGTGGAAGACGGGCTACTGCGTGGCCGCACCCGCGCTGACAGCGGAGTTGCGCAAGGTGCACCAGTACGTGTGCTTCGTCGCGGTCACGCCGGTACAGCTCGCCGTCGCGGACTTCCTGGAGGCGGAACCCGACTACCCCGGCACCCTGGCGGCGTTCTACCAGGCCAAGCGCGACCTGTTCTGCGCACACCTTGGGTCGTCCAGGTTCCGGCTGGCGCCCAGCGAGGGAACCTACTTCCAGTTGCTGGACTACAGCGCGGTGACGGACCTGCGGGACGAGCCCCTGGCGGCGCAGTGGACGAAGGAGCACGGCATCGCGAGTATCCCGATTTCGGTGTTCTACGCGGCGCCGCCTCCGCTACACTACCTGAGGTTCTGCTTTGCCAAGAAAGACGATGTGCTGATAGCCGCCGCGGAGAAGTTATGCGCGATCTGACAGTCACCCCCGTGCAGTGCGAACTGATATGGGAAGACCCCCAGGCAAACCGGTGCCTGATCGGCGATATCATCGACGCCCTGGATGCACCGGGCGACCTCATCGTACTGCCGGAGATGTTCACCACCGGCTTCTCCATGAACGCCGTGGGCAATGCAGAATCGCCGGGCGGGCCGACCCACGAGTGGCTGCTTGCGCTGGCGCGCGAGCGGGACTGCGCCATCTGCGGCAGCATCGCGGTAGAGGCGGACGGCGGTGTCTACAACCGCATGTTGTTCGCGACGCCCGACGGCATCAGCCACTACGACAAGCGGCACCTGTTTCGCATGGCCGGCGAGCACAAACGCTACCTGGGCGGCAGGGAGCGTGTGATCGTGCACTGGCGCGAGTGGCGCATCAACCTGCAGGTCTGCTACGACCTGCGCTTCCCGGTATTCAGCCGCAATTGCAACGACTACGACCTGCTGGTGTACGTGGCCAACTGGCCGCAGGTGCGGCGCATGCACTGGCGCCAGCTACTGATTGCCCGGGCGATAGAGAACCAGGCCTGTGTGGTGGGAGTGAATCGTATCGGGGCCGACGCGAAGGGCTGGGAATACGCGGGCGACAGCCTGGTGATTGCCGCCGACGGGCAGCTCCTGCACGACCCCCTGAACGCAGGCGGCGCCGCCAGTGTAGTACTGGACGGCGCCGCACTTGAGGCTTACCGGGAGTCCTTTCCCTGCGCGCTGGATGCCGACAGCTTCCAGCTGGACTGATTACTCTTCGTATTCGACTTCCAGCGTGGCCATGACGCGACGGTTCTGCGCGCGGCCCTCTTCGGTGTCATTGCTCGCCACCGGGCGCGACTCGCCGTAGCCCTTGGCCTGCAGTCGGCTGCGCGCGATGCCGTGCTCGTTCACCAGCAGGTCGACGACCGCCTGGGCACGCCGCTGTGAGAGACCCTGGTTATAGTCGTCCGGGCCCGTGCTGTCCGTGTGGCCCTCTACATCCACGTCCAGGTCCTGGAAGCGGTTGAGGAACTGCGCCAGTTCGCCCAGGTCTGCGAAGTACTTCTCCTGCACTACCGCGGAGTCGAAGGCGAAGTTGACGAGCAGTTTGATGGACGCGACCTGCACGACGGGGAGTTCACAACCATCGGCGTCGACGCGCGAACCCGCCGGCGTGTTCGGGCAGAGGTCGCGGCTGTCAGCGACACCGTCGCCGTCGGAATCGGCCTCTGCGACAGCCATCGTGTCTGCTTCGGCACCACGGCCCGTGTCACCGAGCCAGAAGTTCAGGCCCGCGGTCACCAGGATGTCGGTGTCGTTCTCGTCCACGCTGTAGATGGCACGGGATTCCACGCTGACACTGATGCGCTCGCCGAAGAGGTAGCGGATCCCGCCACCCGCGTTGAGCGTTGTCTCAACGGTATCGAACTGGTCTGCCTCGAACTCGATCTCGCCCGCGCCGAAGCCGACGAAGGGCAGGAAGCGGCGGTAGCCGCTGCCGAAGTAGTGCTTGAGGCCGAGCTGCCAGGTGGTCACATCGGTGTCGATACCGGTGTCCTCGAAGTCGGTCTCATCGTCTGCAAAGAGGAAATCGGCCGCCCAATTGTCGTTCAGGGCATATTCGATGCCGATATAGGGGGTGCCGACATCCTCGGGTTCAAGGCCGAAAACCTCGTGGTCGAAGAACCAGTAGCCGGCGCCGGCGTTGATGGTGACAGGGACCTCCGCAGACGTCGGTGCGGCCATTCCGGCCAGGGCAATGCAGGCTGCTGCGGTGGCAGATGTCAGACGCTTTTTCATTCTTTTCTCTCTCCGGAGTATGTGGTGCGGGATTGGCCAAGCATAGCATTCATTGGAGTCGCGCCAAACCGCGTAAAAGGGGTATTTTTGGTGCGGCGACGCCGGGCTCTACCAGCCGAGCACCTGCCTGACGAACGGGATGGACAGCGGCCGCTGCTGCTCCAGCGACGCCTCGTCGAGGCGCTCGAGAATGGCCAGCAGGGCCGCCAGGTCCCGCGGGGCCCGGGTCACGATGTACCGCGTGGTCTCCTCGCTGAGGCCAAGGCCGCGGCGTTCCGCGCGAAAACGCAGGATCTGCGCCTTCTCTTCATCATCCGGTTCCGGCAACTGGAAGACCACCGCGGCGGCCAGGCGCGACTGCAGGTCC
This sequence comes from Gammaproteobacteria bacterium, assembly GCA_030428835.1. Lineage (GTDB taxonomy): Bacteria > Pseudomonadota > Gammaproteobacteria > Pseudomonadales > Halieaceae > Marimicrobium. Next base: position 3,218 of record JAUIEP010000180.1, read on the forward strand.
GCAAGTGCGACCCCGAGCTGCCGCGGCGGCAGCGTGGCCGCAAAGAGCATTGCACTGCCCGCCTGCTGGGCCAGGTTGTAGGTGTGAAACAGGGCCCGCTCCCAGTCTGGGCGACCGGCAACGACCTGCAGGTCATCGACGCACAGCAGCGGCAGGGCGCTGGCGTCTGCCAGCACCTCCTCCGCCGGATACGTGACCAGATCCGCCAGCGGCAAATACAGTGCGTCGGCGCCGGCCGCGTGACAGGTCGCCTGCAGCAGATGGGATTTACCCGAGCCCCGCGCGCCGTGCAGGAATACCAGTTGTTCCATGGCGGGCGCCTGCAGCGCCGCGAGTGCAGTGCGCTGGGCGGCTAACGGGTACAGGTTGGCAAACGTGGCGTCGTCGCGCAGCCGCATGGCCAGCGGCAACTGCCGGAGCCCGTCGCCCCGGCCTACCTCAGCCACCGGTACTCCAGCGGCGCACCGGGCAGCCCGGGCGCAACGGGGGAGAATCGGTCGTTCAGCGATATCAGCCGGGCCAGCTCGGTGGCGTCGGCCAGGGCGTGCACGCGCAGTTCGAGCTGGTCGCCACTGATCCGCGTGACCGCCGCGCGCCGGACCACCTCAAGGCCCTCCAGCCAGGTGACAATCGTCGCGAGGTCCGCGTACTCCTCCACGCCGGCCACGCGCACCTGGACACCCGCGCCGGTCTCGTCACTGGCGACGACGGCAAATTGCGCGGCGAGGCTCGCGGCGACGGCGGCAACCCCCTGGCGCAGGTAATCGCGGGAGGACGCCGCCTGGATGCGCAGGTCGCTGCGCCCGGTACCCTCCAGGTAGGCCCAGTCGCCGACCCACTCGCCCGTGGACAGGCTGGTCAGCCGCGCCCCCACGATATGCTCGACGCCGTAGCGCTCCGACGCTGCCGCGAGGGCCTGCGCATCCAGGCGCCAGACCGCATCCGGACTGATCGCCGAGGTATCACGCAGGTCATACAGGGGGAGACGCAGGGGCAGGCCGCGCTCGGCAAACGTCTCGCGCAGCGCAGCCACCACCTCCGGCGCGGCGTCCAGCGTGGCGAACTGCAGGCCCGCCGTGTCCTCGAGCACCAACCACACCAGCACCGGGGGGCGATTGGCCGTCCACAGCGGTACGCCGGCCGCGAGCACCAGATCGGTGACCCTGGCGCTGTCGAACTCCATGCGTACGCGCATCCGCTCGTCGTCGCTGGCGGCCGGCAGGTAGGCATACTGCAGTACCTCGCGCCGGGCGGTCCGCAGCACATCGGCGACGGACGGTTCGCGCAGCACTTCCTCGGACCCGGAGACCTTGACGAGGACCTGGGCGAGCGCGATAGCCGCCGCGGTGGTCAGCGCATCGCTACCCTGGTCTTTTACGGGTACCTCGGCCGAGTAGAGGTCGCGGACCACTTCGGCGCGGGAACCCGGACTCCAGGCGAACACGACGACAAGCAAGCAGGTGAATATTCGGGACACCGACGCTCCAGTGCGGAAAAACCGGCGCCATTGTAACAGCACCCGCCCGCCGGGCACGACGTCCGCCGCGCGCACTTGACCCGCGGCACAACGCGGCGGCGCGCCCGGCAATTGTGGAGTGCGCGGGCAAGGCTGGCGCGCTAAACTACCGGGCCTTCAAAGCATGCAGCAAACCGGAATCCACGCATGAGCGATGACGCAGCCAAGGGCGCCCTCAGTTACAGGGACGCGGGGGTCAATATCGATGCGGGCAACGCCCTGGTCGAGCGCATCAAGGGTGTGACAGCGCGCACCACCCGGCCCGAGGTGCTCGGCGGCCTCGGCGGTTTCGGCGCACTCTGCGAGATTCCGGCGGGCTACCGACAGCCCGTCCTGGTATCGGGCACCGACGGCGTGGGCACCAAGCTGCGGCTGGCGATGGACCTGGGGATCCACGACACCATCGGCATCGACCTTGTTGCCATGTGCGTCAACGACCTGGTGGTGGCCGGCGCGGAGCCGCTGTTTTTCCTCGACTATTACGCCACCGGGGCACTCAACGTCGACACGGCAGCGGACGTTGTCACGGGCATCGGCAGGGGCTGCGAGCTGGCGGGCTGTGCCCTCGTCGGCGGCGAAACCGCGGAGATGCCCGGCATGTACGAGGGCGAGGACTACGACCTCGCGGGGTTCTGCGTCGGCGTGGTGGAGAAGTCGGACATCATCGACGGCACACGGGTGAACGCGGGCGACATCCTGGTCGGCATCGGCAGCAGCGGCCCCCACTCCAACGGCTACTCGCTCATTCGCAAGATCATCGACGTCTCGGGCGCGGACCTGCGCGCGCCGCTGGGTGACACCAGCCTGGGCGACGCGCTGCTCGCACCGACCACGATCTACGTCAAGCCGCTGCTGTCGCTGTTCGCGAGGATGCGCGTGAAAGCCCTGTCGCATATCACGGGCGGCGGCCTGCTGGAAAACCTGCCGCGGGTGCTGCCCGACGGTATCGACGCCGTCATCGACACCGCGTCCTGGCAATGGCCCGCCGTGTTCAACTGGCTGCAGGAGACGGGCAACGTCGAGACGCGGGAGATGTACCGCACCTTCAACTGCGGCGTGGGCATGGTGCTGTGCGTCGCGCCCGAGGACGCGGACAGCGCCATCGCGCACCTGGCGGAACAGGGTCTCACCGCCTGGCGGATCGGGCATACGGCGGCCGGCGGCAACCGGGTCGAGTTGCGCTAGTGGCACAGCCCAACAAGGGCAGACTCGCCGTGCTCATTTCCGGGCGCGGTTCCAACCTCGGCGCCTTCATCGACGCCTGCGCCAGCCGCTCGCTGCCGGCCGAGATCGGGATAGTCATCTCGAACAACCCGGATGCTCCCGGGCTGGCACTGGCAAGGGAGGCGGGCATTCCCACGGCAGTGATCAACCATCGCGATTACGACAGTCGCGAAGGTTTTGACGCGGCCCTGGTACACGCCATCGCGAAGCAGGAGATCGACCTCGTGATCCTCGCCGGCTTCATGCGCATCCTCACGCCTGTGTTTGTTGAGCCTTTCGCCGGAAGGCTCATGAATATCCACCCGTCACTGCTGCCCAGGTACCCGGGCCTCAACACCCACCAGCGCGCCCTCGATGCGGGCGACGCGGAGGCGGGTGTCACCGTGCACTTTGTGACCCTGGAACTGGACGGCGGGCCGCCCATCCTGCAGGCCCGCGTGCCGATCGAGCCCGGCGATACCGCGGAACGGCTGGCGGAGCGGGTCAATGCGCAGGAACTGGTGATCTATCCGCTGGCGGCGCGCTGGTTCCTGGAGGGGCGCCTCCAACTCACCGCTCGGGGCGCCGAACTCGACGGCGAACTCTTGCCGCCGGAGGGTGTGGCCTACCCCGGGGAGCTACCCGACACACACCGGGTCCGCGCCTAGGCGCGCGGCAGCGTGACCCCGCGCTGGCCCTGGTACTTGCCGCCGCGGTCCTTGTAGCTGACGTCGCAAATCTCGTCAGACTCGAAGAACAGCATCTGGGCGACACCCTCGTTGGCGTAGATCTTCGCGGGCAGCGTCGTGGTGTTGGAAAACTCGAGCGTGACGTGCCCTTCCCACTCCGGCTCCAGCGGCGTGACATTCACGATGATGCCGCAGCGGGCGTAGGTGGACTTGCCGAGACAGACGGTGAGTACATTGCGCGGAATGCGGAAGTACTCCACGGTGCTGGCGAGCGCGAATGAGTTGGGCGGAATCACGCAGACATCGCCCTGCACGTCGACAAAACTGTTCTCGTCGAAACGCTTCGGGTCGACCGTGGCGGAGTTGATGTTGGTGAAGACCTTGAACTCGCGCGAACAGCGCACATCGTAGCCGTAACTCGACGTGCCGTAGGAAATGAGGCGCTCGCCACTACCGTTGGCGCGTACTTGCCCCGGCTCGAAGGGCTCGATCATGCCCTCCTCCTCGGCCATGCGCCGAATCCACTTGTCTGCCTTGATACTCACGTGGGCCCTGTTCCTGTCAGTCGTCGGAAATCTTGATCTCGGGGAAATAACGCACCGCGCCGTCGCCGCCTTTCCCGGCGGCATCAGGCAGTGCCTCGCGCAATGCCCGCGCGGCCTCTATGTAGAGTTGCGCCACCCGCGAGTCGGGCTCGGCAATCACCGTGGGGCGCCCCGCATCGGTCTGCTCCCGGATCGACAGCGCCAGCGGCAGGCTGGCCAGCAGCGGCACGCCGTAGTCGCGGGCGATGCGCTGCCCGCCCTCGGCGCCGAAGATGTGCTCCTCGTGGCCGCAGTTACTGCACACGTGTACCGCCATGTTCTCGATGATGCCGAGCACGGGCACGTCGACCTTGCGGAACATCTCGATACCCTTCTGCGCGTCCAGTAGCGCAATGTCCTGCGGCGTGGTCACGATCACCGCCCCGGACACGCGGGCCTTCTGCGACAGGGTGAGCTGGATATCGCCCGTGCCCGGGGGCATATCGATCACCAGGTAGTCCAGCTCGCCCCAATAGGTCTGTTCCAGCATCTGCGCCAGTGCGCTGCCGGCCATGGGGCCGCGCCACACCATCGGCGTGCGCTCGTCGACGAGGTAGCCCATGGACATGGTCTTGAGGCCGTGCGCCTCGACCGGCAGCAGGTACTGGCCGTCCTTCTGGTCGGGCCGGGTACCCGGCGCGATGCCCAGCATCATCTGCTGGCTGGGGCCGTAGATATCCGCATCCAGCAGGCCCACCTGCGCACCGAGGGTCTTTAGCGCCAGCGCGAGGTTGACCGACGTGGTGGATTTGCCGACACCGCCCTTGCCGGAGGCAACGGCGATGATGTGTTTGATCTGGTTCATAGAATCGTTTCACGCGTGGCGGAGACCTGTTGTGAAGCGGCCGCCGCGGGATGGCCCGCTAGTATAGGGACTCGCCTGTCGGACAACAATGCCACTCCCGGTCGCGGGTTCAGGCTCGGCAGGTTCACTGGTAGCGGAGCATGAGCGTTGACCGGCTACCGGGGACCGCCAAAAAGCGTACATCCCTGTACAGGCTCGGCTGGCGACGTCCTGTCGCCAGACGCCCCCGGTAGCCGGTCAACGCTCATACTCCTCGTTCCGCGCTTGAGTCCTCGAGCAGCGACTGCTCTGATGAAAAGCCCCGGCAAACAAGCTATAGTAGCGCCCTTTTTTTACGGCCCATCCGACGCCATGCCGCCCACCAAGCCCCGCCGCATCCTCGTGACCAGCGCGCTGCCCTATGCGAACGGCTCGCTGCACCTGGGGCACCTGCTGGAACAGGTGCAGACCGATATCTGGGTGCGCTTCCAGAAGTCGCGCGGGCACGACTGCCTCTACGTCTGCGCCGATGATGCCCACGGCACGGCGATCATGCTCACGGCGGAGAAGTCGGGCATCACGCCCGAGGAACAGATCGAACGGGTCAAGG